>JAITKY010000064.1 GCA_031278135.1 Prevotellaceae bacterium
TTTCGGTCAAAGCATTCAATTTTTCGTCAACACCAATAGCTTTAGCAACAGTGAGTTCATTGAACTGCCCGAAAATCTGCGGCACATAATAAGGCTTTGAATCGCAATGCAATATTCCGTCGGACGGAGGCAAAATTCCTGCAATAATTTTCAATAAAGTGGATTTCCCTGTGCCATTATTGCCAATCAAAGCAACTTTATCACGTTTGTTTACTGTGAGATTTATTTTGTCAAACAATAAATCTTTATTCGGATGTATATAAGTAATGTTTTGAATAATAAGCATAATTTCTTTCAATAAAATATTAAATAGTATAATTATAAACCAATTACAAAAGTATTAAATAATATAATTATAAATCAAATACAGTGAATTTTCGTACAGTTCACTACCTGTTTTTTGTTGAAAGAAATTCTTATTTCATCGCCCTATAAATTCAAAACTCCTGACCTGCGAAAGCATCAATACACTCCAACAGTTTTATAAAAGAATATTATACGCAAACAGACAATGTCGTATCTTTTCAAAAAAAGGATAAAAAATGCAGACACAAATACCGATTTTCAATGAAAAAAGTAGTGCGAAGGCAGTAATAGTTACACCGAGTTCTGCTGATATAACAGTTTTTGGAGTGACACTGTGTAAGTGTTTTTTAGAAGGGTATCGCTTTTAGGGATTACTGTCTGTTACCCGTAATCACTGGATACATTCCTGTTATTTTACTGTGCGACAATTTGAAATACGCCATTCAGAACTGCACAAGGATTATTATTAATTGTTCATCAAGTCTTTTGCATATTCAATTGCAGCATCGGTGATTTTACTGCCGCTTAGCATTTTGGCTATTTCCATGATACGTTCGTCATTATCTAATTTACGGACTTTGGTATATGTCGATTTTGCAGTATCCTCTTTATATACAAGATAGTGAGTGTTTCCTTTTGCCGCAATTTGAGGTAAATGGGTAATATTAATCACCTGCGTTTTTTTCGATAATTCTTTGATGATATTTCCCATTTTATCAGCAACTTCGCCCGATACGCCGGTATCAATTTCGTCGAAAATAATTGTCGGCAAATTGATGCTTTTTACCAGCAGCGACTTAAGAGTCAGCATCAAACGAGACATTTCTCCGCCTGATGCGACTTTCGATATTTCTCTGGGCTGCATGTCTCTGTTCGCCGAAAACAGGAATGTTATATTATCCGCACCGTCGGATGTGAAATTTTCGGAATATGTAAGTTCCACTTTAAATACGACGTTGGGCATTCCTACTGACTTGAGTAATGTCGAAACATATTTTTCTACGGATGGAATTGTTTTTAGTCTTAAAGCGGAAATTTGTTTTGCGAGTTCTTTTATTTTGTCAAGATTGTCGGTTACCGCTTTTTGTGTCTTGGCTATCGTTTCGTCGAAATCTTCTATTTCGATTAGCGAATTGCCGTAATTTTCTTGCAGATCAAGCAGTTCTCGAATGGTTGTGACACGATGTTTTTGTTGTAAATCGTATATTGTATTCAGTCGGGTTTCGACGGTAGACAATCGTTCGGGATTGATTTCCAGCGAATCGTTTATCCGGTTTGCTTCTTCGTCAATGTCCTTAGTCTCTATTAAAATATTTTTCACTCTGCCTAAAAGTTCGATTGACAGAGGATGTACTTTAGACAGACGACTAAGAATATTTTCTGCTTCTTTCAACATGTTTATGAGGGACGTTTCTTCATTCGCCAGAATTGCTATTAATTTTTCATATCCTGTCTTTATTTCTTCTACGTTTGAAAGCGCCTGTATTTCGATCTCCAAATCGTATTGTTCGTCCGGTTTAAGGTTCGCCCGCTGTAACTGTTCAAACTGAAATTTTATATAGTCATAATCAGCTTTTGCTCTGGAACTGCGGGCAACTAAATCTGCTAATTTTTTTTCTTCCGTTTTGTATGTATTGAAATATTTGAGATAGTCGTTTTTCAGATTACCAAACGCTGTTACCGCGTCAATCACTGAAAGTTGAAATTTACTGCTCGACAGTAACAAATTCTGGTGTTGCGAATGTATATCAAGCAATCTGTGCGATATATCTTTGATCATGGTGGCATTAACAGGAGTATCGTTTACAAATGCTCTTGATTTACCGGAGGGATTAATCGTTCGGCGGATAATCAAATCAGGTTCGTAATCAATGTCATTTTTTGACAGAAAAGATTCCAAACCATAACCTTCGATATGAAAAAGACCTTCGACGATACAATTTCGTTCTGTATTTTTCAGCACATTGGAGTCGGCGCGACCGCCTAAAACAAGTGATAATGCGCCTAACAGTATTGATTTTCCTGCGCCCGTTTCTCCGGTGATAATACTCATTCCTTCCGAAAAACTGATATTCAGCTTGTCTATCAGCGCGTAATTTTCAACATTCAATTCTTTTAACATTGTCGGTATATAGATTTTGGGGCAAAATTACATCATTTTTTGAAATGTTAGCGTTTATATTCTTGTTCCGAATATGGCTGTGCCGATTCGCACAATTGTAGCGCCTTCTTCTATTGCTACTTCGAGGTCACTGCTCATACCCATCGACAATTCTTTGCATTCGGGGGATACGATTCCTTCGGATATTGCCCTGTTTCTCAAATCTTTCAACCTTGTGTACGACCGGCGAACGGCTTCCATACTGGAATCGAAAAGACCTATTGTCATAAATCCTGTGAGTTTTAATGTATCATACTTTTTCAACTCTTTCAAGAATGTGAAAACTTTGTCGGGAGATAATCCGAATTTACTCGATTCAAAAGAAGTATTAACCTGTACCATAACATCAATGCAGCATCCTTCCGCTTGAAAATGCCGGTCGAGTTTCTGCATCAATTCTATATTGTCCAATGATTGAAGGCATTTGACATTGTATTTGAGAACATCTTTTATTTTGTTTGTTTGCAGATGTCCTATAAAATGACGGTCGTATTTTAAATCGGATAATTCGGGATTTTTAACTGCAAATTCCTGAATCCTGTTTTCGCCGAGCAGAGTTTCGCCTGCTTCTATTGCAATACGAATCCTGTCGGGATCAACAGTCTTTGTAGCAAGCATCAGTTTGACGGAATCCACATCCCTGCCGATATTTTCACATGCCAAAGCTATACGGCTGCGGACATTTTTTATGTTGTTGATTATATCGTTCATAATTAAAATTTAATTATTAAATCACCATTCGTTTGTCGATTTCAGTTTTTTCAGGGAACTGTTAAATTCCGATATGATTTTTTTCATAATAGTCTCTACCGGTTCGATTTCCCTGATCAACGATGATATTTGTCCGATTTCGAGTTCACCGTTAACTAAATCGCCTTCAAACATGCCAATTCGGGTACGTCCACGTCCGAGAAAATCCAGTAATTCGTCAGCGTTTGCACCATTGTCTTCAAGTTTTTTTATGTTGTCGAAAAGTTCGTTTTTGATTAAGCGTGTAGGCGAAAGTTTTTTCAGGGACAGGAGCGTATCGCCTTCGTTGAGAGTTGTACACAGACGTTTAAATTTTTCGCTTGCCGAACTTTCTTCGGACAGGGCAAAACGGGTACCCATTTGAACACCGTCGGCGCCCAGACTCATAGCCGCCAATATTCCCTCTCCTGTTCCTATGCCTCCCGCCGCAATCAACGGCAATGATACGGCTTTGCGTACCTGCGGTATGAGTGCAAAAGAGCCTGTTTCTTCCCGTCCATTGTGTCCGCCGGCTTCAAATCCTTCGACTACAATTGCATCAACTCCGGCGTCTTCGGCTTTTTTTGCAAATTTTGAACTCGATACAACATGTACAACAGTAATTCCATTGTCTTTAAAGTATTTTGTCCATGTCTTGGGATTACCGGCAGAGCTGAATACTATTTTTACTCCTTCTTCAACGATAATTCTATTTATTCCGTCTATTTCCTGATATATCAGGGGGATATTTACTCCAAAAGGCAAATTTGTCGCTTCTCTGCATTTTGTGATATGTTCGCGCAAAAGTTCGGGCGTCATCGACCCTGCTCCTAAAAGTCCTAATCCGCCGTTATTACTCACTGCCGAAGCCAGTCTCCATCCGCTGCACCATACCATTCCTCCCTGAATGACAGGATATTTTATCTTCAATAAATCTGTAACTCTATTTTCCATTTTGTCTGAAATCAATTTAAAATATAATTCGACAAAGTAATAACAAAATATTTATATATGCAAATGCCTTGAAAAGGAGATTGATAGTGGTCTGAAATGTCATTATAATGTCAAATAAAATCGAACGTTTTATACTCAATACTTCCTGATTTCGGCAACGTTTCATTTATTTCTTTACTCTGATTATTTACAATTTGTTAACAGCCGTTTCAATTCTTCAATAGGGTTTAGTTTGTTCTTCGAGAACCTTGTCTTTTTGTGCTATAATTCGTTCTTTACACGAATAACAGGATGTCATGGAATACAGATCTCATGTCTCAACAGAAAAATACAGTTTATTTTATTTTGCGACAATTTGAAATACAACCCTCTGAACTCTGATTTTTGTTATTTATGATTAAAAAGCGATACAAATATTCGGAATTGACCTGTAGGTCGCAGATGTCTCAAAGATAGATTTAGCTCTCGTTGAGATATTATTTTATTGCTCTCAATAATTTTAATTATGTTTGCGCCTTAATTGTATATGAATACGATAGATATTATTAACAAAAATACAGACAAATATGGGTAAAGAAAAAACGTCTTCAAGGGACAAAACGAGAGGGAAAACTGCCGGTTCAAATGTGTGGGAAATAAAACAGACTACTGAAGAATCCAAAATAAGTAGCGATCAACATGAGCAAAAAACTCGTAAATCATATTCCAATAAACAGCAAAAATATTCGCCCGACCGAGAACGAAGAGAATCGTCGGACAGATCACGAAAATATTCGCCCGACAAGGAACGGAGAGAATCGTCGGACAGACCACGAAAATATTCGCCCGACAGGGAACGGAGAGAATCGTCGGACAGACCACGAAAATATTCGCCCGACAGGGAATGGAAAGAATCGTCGGACAGACCACGAAAATATTCGCAAGAAAACGTATCCCGTACGGGAAGAAGCTTACGTACAGACAGAGACCCTATCCGGACGAAAACCAAAGGCGATTTAGTGAGATTGAACAAGTTTATTGCAAATTCGGGAGTATGTTCCAGAAGAGAAGCCGACGAATATATTGTAGCGGGTCTTGTTTCGGTTAATGGCAAAACAGTTACCGAATTAGGAACAAAAGTTCGACACGATGACGATATTCGTTTCAATAAAGAACGTCTCAAAGGAGAAAGCAAAGTATATATCATCCTGAATAAGCCGAAAAACTATATTACAACGACAGACGATCCTCATGCAAAAAAAACGGTCATGGAACTGATCGACGGAGCATGCAAAGAGAGAGTGTATCCCGTCGGACGGTTAGACAAAAATTCCACAGGCGTATTGCTTTTCACCAACGATGGCGAACTTGCAAAACAATTAACCCACCCTTCCTATAACAAATTGAAAGTATATAAGGTAATACTTGACAAAAGCATTGTCAAAGCCGATTTAACAGCCTTGCTGGAAGGAGTCGATTTAGAAGACGGAACAGCTGCTGTAGACACCATCCATATCGCCGATAACAAAAACGAGGCGGGAATAGAAATACATTCGGGCAAAAACAGAATTATACGGCGAATGTTTGAAAAACTTGGTTATAATGTCGTTAAACTCGACAGAGTTTATTTTGCCGGTCTTACCAAAAAAGGATTAAAACGCGGACAATATCGCTTTTTGACTTCCAAAGAAGTAGAGATATTGAAAATGGGAGCGTATGAATAACTTAAAAAATAAAAACACTGCGAATTGAAAGTTTTTAACTGTTTTGGAATAAAAATTGTTATATAATTTAGCCGTATAATTGATATAGAAGATAGTTTTTAGATAACTGCTTAAATAAAAGCTAACTGGCATATTAGTTATCGAAACAGTTGATTGAAAGAATGAATTAAAGAATTGCTATTTTGGCTTCAAATCATGCCATTTTGGCAGTCAGGAGGATTATATGAATTTTGACACATTAAATAAAATATTTGTACCAAATACTATGGGCGACAACATTGGTTTTATACCATTAAATGAGGATTTTTCGGAAAGTTTCACCGAAAAAGATTTGCCAAAACCCTTACCCGTACTTGCTTTACGCAATGCAGTGCTTTTTCCGGCAGTTGTTATGCCTATAACTGTTGGCAGGGAAAAATCTATAAAACTGATTCGAGAATCATATTCTGGTTCACGATTAGTCGGCACAGTCGGACAGGCAGACCCCAAAGTCGAAGAGCCTGAATATAACGATCTGTACAGAGTCGGCACACTTGCCCGAGTACTGAAAATTTTTGAAATGCCCGACGGCGCTATAACAGTTCTATTGCAGGGATTACAACGTTTTGCCATTGACGATTTTGTTCAGCAAGAGCCTTTTTTTGCAGCATATGTTCGGATGCTGGCTGACAGTGAACCGTCGAAATCCGATAAAAATTTCGAGGCTATTATAGGAGCTGTGAGAGATTCGATATCGAAAATGATAAAATTTTCCTCGCATCTGCCGCCAGAAGCTTCGTTTGCAATAAGAAATATCGAAAATAACAGACTTTTGATAAATTTTGTTTCGGCAAATATCGAACTTGAAAATCATAGCGACAGGCAAGTATTACTCGAAATAGCCGATTTAAAAGACCGTGCCTTAAAACTTATCGAACTGCTCAGTCACGAAATACAGTTGATGGAAATCAAGAACGATATTCAGCAAAAAGTCCGGTTGGAAATGGACCAGCAGCAGCGTGAATATTTTTTGCATCAACAAATTAAAACAATTCAGGACGAACTGGGCAATAATCCGCATGATGGAGAAGTCGAACGGCTTACCGAAAAAGCCGTATCGAAAAAATGGCCTCTGTATGTGAAAGAAACATTCGAGAAAGAACTGAATAAATTCGAGAAAATGACTCCTGTGGGCGGAGAATTTTCTGTTCAACTGAATTACCTCGACATTCTGACCGACCTTCCGTGGGACGAATGTTCGCAGGACAATATCGACCTCATCAGAGCAAAAAAAGTTTTAGACGAAGACCATTTCGGTCTAGATGAAGTCAAAGAACGAATATTGGAATATCTTGCCGTGATAAAACTTAAAGGCAATCTGAAATCCCCGATTATCTGTTTCCACGGACCTCCGGGCGTAGGTAAAACGTCGCTGGGCAAATCCATCGCAAGAGCCTTGGAACGTTCTTTCGGCAGAATTTCGCTAGGAGGACTACACGATGAAGCCGAAATTCGCGGACATCGAAGAACGTACATCGGAGCAATGCCCGGAAGAATTATACAAACAATAAATCGGTGCAAAACATCGAATCCGGTTGTCATCCTGGACGAGATAGATAAAGTCGGCTCGGACTTTAAAGGCGACCCTTCGTCGGCTTTACTCGAAGTGCTTGATCCCGAACAAAATTCTACCTTCAGAGATAATTATCTGGATTTGGACTACGATTTGTCGCGCGTTATGTTTATCACAACAGCAAACCGGATAGACACAATACACCCCGCTTTGCGTGACAGAATGGAGATGATTAATCTCCCGGGATATATCAGTCAGGAAAAAATGGAAATCGCCAAACGACACCTGATTCCAAAAGCCATCGAAGCTCACGGTATGAAACCAAAACAAATGGTTTTTGAAGATTCTGCAATCGAAACAATTATCGACGAATATACTCATGAATCAGGCGTCAGGAATCTCGATAAACAGATAGCGAAAATAATCCGCAATAAAGCTAAAGTCTTGGCTTTAGGCGAGAAATTCAAAAGAAAAGTTTTGCCTTCGGATGTGAAAAAAATTCTCGGCACTTCCAAAATTCATAACGAAAAGATAGACGACAACAATTTCGTTGGAGTGACAACAGGACTGGCATGGACGGAAATGGGCGGAGAAATTCTTTTTGTCGAAGCAAGTTTAAGTCCCGGAAAAAGTAATTTGACGCTCACTGGTAATTTGGGCGACGTAATGAAAGAATCGGCAATGATTGCTTTGGAATATGTCAAAGCTCATGCTGCCGACTTGAATATCAGCGAAGAATTGTTTGAAAAGAAAAACGTTCATATCCACGTCCCCGAAGGAGCTATTCCAAAAGACGGACCCTCTGCCGGAATCACAATGATAACTTCTATTGCGTCGATCTTTACAGGACGAAAAGTAAAGACGGGAATCGCTATGACGGGCGAAATCACTCTGCGTGGAAAAGTTCTCCCTGTTGGCGGAATCAAAGAGAAAATACTGGCGGCAAAACGGGCTGGCGTTTCGACAATAATACTTTCTGTCGATAATAAAAAAAATGTCGAAGAGATCAAGCAGGAATATTTGGCCGGATTGTCGTTTGTTTATATACGAACAATGAACGAAGCGCTGAACGTTGCTCTGGACTGACAACGATTGACTGTCTCTAACTTCATTTCGTGATTTTAACTTTATAATCAAATAAAATGAATATTTCCGAAATTGGAAAATT
>JAITKY010000130.1 GCA_031278135.1 Prevotellaceae bacterium
TTGTATCTTATCTCCGCCGGTTTTTTTTATCAGAATTAACAGAATTGTTCGTCTTTATATTATAAAAGGGCGTTTGAAATAACATATAAAGGTAAACCGGAAAATGCAGAATTATAGAATTTAGAGACAGTGGGTTTTAGTGTCTTTTTGTTTTTGATTTCAGTACGAAACATGGAGTTACAATTACGGAAAAAAATCGACTTTTAAGACGTTTCTGCTGCGACGACACTTAATTAATTTGTTTATAAAATGTCGTCCCTGTGGGAACACAAATGATTGTATATTGAAAAAGTTTTGTACTTTTGCGGCATAAATATTAATTGTATACAGTTTAAACAATGATGAAAAGGATTTTTAATTTTTTAGTATTGGTAGCATTATGTTTCCAATTTACGGCGTGCAGCAAGTCTGCGCCGAAGTGTTGTGGTTCCGAATCTTCTCAATCGTCGGTGTCGTCGTGGAAAGACGAGTTAAAGGCGGAAATCCCGTTATTGGGGCATAGGAACTGGATTGTAGTAACGGATATGGCTTATCCCCTGCAAACACAGCAGGGAATAAAAACCATCTATACCGGTGAGGCATATATGGATATCCTCGATTTTGTATATAAGGAAATCGGGAAAGCGCCTCATATCAAAGCGGCTGTCTATCAGGATAAAGAGTTGCTGTCGCTCGACGAAAAAGACGCCGCCGGAATCGATGCCCTGCGAAAACAGATGAAAACGCTGCTCGGCGACAACCGGACTTTCGTGCCACACGAAGAACTGATAAACCGTTTAGACGAAGTCAGTCGCAAATTCAATGTCGTGATACTGAAAAGCGCTTTGACCGTCCCATATACGTCCACGTTCTTCGAACTGGATTGTAACTACTGGGACAGTGAAAAAGAAGCAAAATTGAGAAAAACTGAGTGACGGGATACTAATGTAATGTTGTATTATCATGAGACCTAACAGTTAAAAAAATCAGTTAGGTCTTAACATAGCACAAATTCGAATGTCGCATTATGGTAGCCGATGACGCCGAAGGTGTCGAATGTTGATAACCCCGAACAAACGTAGCGCAGTTCGGGGGACAACGCCACCCCTCTCTGTTAACCCCATACCGTGTTGAACTACTTCGTAGTTCTAATGAGGAGGGGGATATATACCCCGAGCTGCACCTTCGGTTTGCAAGGGGTTATTCATATTTAAGTCCTTCGGACTTACGGACTGCCAATTCTGATCAGAATTTACAGAATTTACAGGATTGTACAGAATTCTGTTAATTCTATAATTCTGATCAAATTCTGATTTAATTTGTACCTTTGCCGCCGGATATTTTAAGAATAAAAAGAAATAACAATGATTAATATTGAACAGATCAAGGAGTTGAACGAGCGTACGTCGATCCTGAGGAGGTGTCTTTGACATTGATGTCAAACGAATAAGGTTAGAAGAAGAAGAACAGAAAACCCATGCGCCCGATTTCTGGGATAACCCGAAAGAAGCAGAAATACAACTGAAAAAAGTTGCGGCATTGAAATCATGGACGGCATCGTTCGACAAGATGTCGGAAGCGTTAGACGATTTATCGATTCTTTACGATTATGCGAAGGAAGAAGCCGGCAACGAAGCCGAAGCCGAAGTGCAGTATAACAAAGCTTTAACTATGATAGAAAATCTCGAAACACGCAATATGCTTGGTGCTGAAGAAGACCACTTCGGAGCGATAATGAAAATCAATTCCGGAGCCGGAGGCACTGAAAGTCAAGACTGGGCGGAGATGCTAATGCGGATGTATATGCGTTGGGGCGAACGTAATAATTACAAAACCACTGTTATGGATATTCTCGACGGCGACGATGCCGGAATAAAATCCGTTACAATCGAATTTGAAGGCGACCTGGCTTACGGTTTCCTGAAATCCGAAAACGGAGTTCATCGTCTGGTACGGATTTCGCCATTTAATGCACAGGGGAAACGGCAGACTTCGTTTGCTTCGGTATTTGTGTCGCCCGCTATCGACGACTCGATAGAAATAAACATCAATCCGGTTGATTTGGAATGGGATACATACCGTTCGAGCGGAGCAGGAGGTCAAAATGTAAACAAAGTAGAAACAGGCGTCCGTGTCCGCCATATCCCGACAGGAATCGTTGTCGAAAATACGGAAACACGTTCGCAGTTCAACAATCGGCAGAACGCTCTGCGGATATTAAAATCACACCTTTACGAACTCGAATTGCGTAAAAGACGGGAGATTTCAATCGAGTTGGAAGGTAATAAACGCAAAATCGAATGGGGATCGCAAATCCGTAGTTACGTCCTGCATCCGTACAGGATGGTCAAAGACTTGAGAACCAATTACGAAACCTCGGATACACAGGCTGTGCTTGATGGCGATTTAAACGGGTTTATGAAAAGTTACCTGATGCAGTCGGGTAACGAAGAAGATAATAATTAATTAAAACTGTTGCAATTATGGGATTTTTAGGTATTTTCTCAAAGGAGAAAAAAGAAAACTTGGATAAAGGATTGAAAAAGACAAAAGAGAGTTTTTTCGGGAAACTGTCCAGAGCAATAGCAGGACGGTCGAAAGTGGACGACGAATTTCTTGACAATCTGGAGGAAGCGCTGATATCGTCGGATGTGGGCGTCGAAACAACTCTGAAAATAATCGATCGTGTCGAAAAAAGAGTATCTCGTGACAAATACATGAATATCGAGGAGTTAAATGTGATTCTAAGGGAAGAAATCGAATCGCTTCTTGAAGAAAACGGCTCGGATGAAAATGTGATACCGTTCGATTTTTCGAAAAAGCCATACGTTGTTTTGATTGTGGGCGTTAATGGCGTCGGAAAAACTACTACCGTCGGGAAGATCGCTGCTCAACTGAAAAACGACGGAAAGAAAGTCTGTCTGGGAGCAGCCGACACTTTTCGTGCAGCAGCAGTCGAGCAACTGACGATTTGGGCGGAGAGAGCCGGAACACCGATTATCAAACAAAAACAGGGCGCCGACCCTGCTTCCGTCGCTTTCGACACCGTCAAATCCGCCGTCGCAAACGACATCGACGTGGTTTTAATCGATACGGCAGGACGGTTGCACAATAAAATCAACCTGATGAACGAATTATCCAAAATATGCAACGTTATACGCAAAGTCGTTCCAGACGCTCCGCACGAAGTGCTTTTGATACTCGACGGATCCACAGGACAAAACGCTTTTATGCAGGCGAAGGAATTTACCAAAGCTACAAACGTGACTGCTATGGCTCTCACTAAATTGGACGGGACGGCAAAAGGCGGAGTTGTTCTCGGAATTTCCGACCAGTTTAAAATCCCTGTGAAATTCATCGGCGTCGGCGAGGGTATCGACGACATCCAAATTTTCAACAAAAAAGAGTTTGTTAATTCGCTTTTTGGGTAAGTAGAATACGAGCGTCATCGAGTGATGAGAGGGGGTTAAAAACAAAAAGATTTTACAGGAAATGAACAAAATCTGTATAATCTGCGGATTTTATCCACAGATGTTCACAGATTTGATTCATGTGTGTGAATCTGTGGATTCTTTTATCCACAGATATTCACAGATTTCGGACTTCTGTGTGTAATCTATGGATAAAAAGGGAATTTGGTCGTATACCCTTATTAAATCGTTATATCTTATTTATTGAGGCGTCCCTTAGATTCTTTCAATGGAATGTTTTTTACCTCAAATTAATAGAATTTTGAACTGTCAATGAGCTTTTTTCAATACATTTTTTTGCGACAATTATTAAAAATATCTTTTATAATCAGTGAGTTAAAAAAAATATCTTCGTTTTTGATGAATGGAAGTACTGGAAAGTTGGGTGTGAAATTAGAGTTCGATTTCATCAAATGAATGTGAACTTGATGAACTGGTTTTTCGATGACATTGTAGGGCTTCGTGTCGGAAGAAAATCGTAATCATTTAGTTAGGAGTCCTTTTTAAATATTCATTAAAATTATGAAAAGAATATTTTTGATAAGTGGTTTGGCAATAGCGATAGGATTTGCAGTTGCCAACGTAGGGGTAACAAAACAAGACATAAAAATGTCAGTGTTTTTGGAAAACGTGATTGCTCTAACAACTGAGAATAATGGAGCGATAGATCTTGGGCGATGTTTTATGACCGTTACAGAGAAGAGATTCACAGGAATTTACGTCCAAAAATGTGTTTCAGGTACGAGTTATACAACAATTTATCCATGTAATAATGCTATTTTGATACAATCAGCTGAGAATTTTTACGCAGATCCAAGGCTGTGCTATTCGGAAAGTGCGAACTCGTAATATTGTTGTGTAACTAACGAGATATTTTTGTTGGCATTAAAAAATTTTTAATAAAATAAATATGTGTTAATATAAATGCCAATAGATTATCTCAAATAAAAATAAACGATTATGAAAAAAGTTATATTTATTTTTTTTGTACTGTTAGTGTTTTCTTGCAAAGAAAAAGAAAAGATATTTAATGGAGATATTGTTATTATCTCTTCCCCTGCTGAGGGAATACCTTTATCCGGAGACGAATTGAAATTGGATGGAATATATACAGAGGCATTGGGAGTGTATGATTCATTAATTTATTTTTCATCAGGTCTATTTGGTGATTATATGACTTATGTATTCAATACAAAAACCGGCAAACATATAAGTTCGGTGGCTCGGCATGGACAAGGTCCTGATGAATTTGTTGCTCTGACTTCTGCTGATCAACATTATGTTGACAGCAGCAGTATATGTGAGTGGTCTTATTATGATTATAATAAAAAGGAATGTTTGTTGATTGATATGGCAAATAATTCTATCAAAAAAAGGTTTAGCATATCCAAATTGAAAAATGAACGGGCATTTCCATTTGGACGCGTATTCATATTAAGTGACAGTTTGCTTCTGGCATTTAATCAGGGAGATGATATATATGATGAAGGGATTTTAGCACCCCCCTCATATCAAATTTTCAACTATCTGACAAATGAGGAAGTTGCAAAATATGAAATCTATAACAGTTTTAGATATAATAAAAGATTAGAGCCTGTGCTTTGTTTATACAGCCAAGACAGAATGAAACCCGACAGGACTAAAGTCGCCATGGGGTTGCATTATTTACGACAGATAAATATAATGGATATCGAGACAGGCAAAGTTACAGGTTATCGGGTAGAAAATACTCCTGATTTTGATATTTTGACGGAAAATTCTGCTTTTGAATACGTTAGTTATTATTTGTGGACTTGTGTCGATGACGATTATATATTCGCCCTGTTGAGTAATAACGATAAAACAAGTACTGTGATTGATGTTTTTGACTGGAACGGGAATTTTAGAAAAGAACTGGTTTTGGATAAAGGAATAATTAATTCTTCTTCAATTGGCATAGATCCGGTGAATAAATACTTATATATAATAACTGAGGGAGAAGAAGAGGAAGTCGTGTATCGTTACGACGTAAGTTATCTGTATCAGCACCTGAGACAAAAAAAATA
>JAITKY010000156.1 GCA_031278135.1 Prevotellaceae bacterium
ATCGAACTGGTAGTGGTCGTAAATTCTTTTACTGACGAATAACTTTTCCCATCATAAATTGCACAAAATATACTATCTTTGTGAACGTCTAATCCCGATGTTTTCATATAAAATACTTTGATTATTAATAAATTTAAAAAAAACAAAAGTAGGTAAAAACTCGGAATTAGACTTTTTCTTTTTCGGAAACTCCTGCCCATTTTTATGCGTTTATGTGTAATTTCAAAATTTCATGTTACCTTTGCAACTTAAAAACATAAAAGATATGGCTATGTTGAATACAAGAAAATTGCCTGTTGGAGTGCAGGATTTCGAAGATTTGAGAATGACAAAATGTTTGTATGTGGATAAAACAGAATATATTTATCGTTTGACAAACGTGGGAAAGTCTTATTTTCTTGGTCGTCCGCGCCGTTTTGGGAAAAGTCTTTTTTTGTCCACTCTCAAAGCGTATTTCCTTGGGAAAAAAGAATTTTTCGATGGTTTATCGATTGCAGAACTTGATATCAAAAAAATATGTACATTTGCAAATTATTTACATATAGATATTTGTTGATAAACAGAATGATAGATGATATAAAGAAAGCGGTGGAAGTATTGAAACAAGGAGGAATAATATTGTATCCGACAGATACTGTGTGGGGCATAGGTTGTGACGCCACAAATGAGGATGCCATAAAAAAGTTATACAGTCTGAAACAGAAAGAAGAAGGAACGTCGGTGCTTATATTGGTTTCCGATATAAATATGATATACAGGTATGTACAGACTGTTCCGGACATTGCGATTCAATTGGTCGAAATATCCGATAAACCGCTGACAGTAATTTGTCCGAATGCCTGCGGCGTATCGCCTTCGATAACAGCGTCGGATGGGAGCGTCGGGATACGTTTGGTCAACCACGAATATTGTAATGGCTTGATTAGAGCCTTGAAACGACCTTTGGTATCGACGTCTGCAAATGTTTCGGGTATGCCTGCGCCGAGGTCTTTCAGCGAAATCTCAAAGACCATCATCGAAGGAGTTGATTATGTTGTTGATGCAAAATATGCAGGTAAAATGACAGGCAAACCGTCATCGATTATAAAAACAGGTATATCGGGCGAAGTGGAAGTAATAAGAAATTAGGATAACATTAACAATTAATAGATTAGATAATGAAAAAAGTTGTATTGCTCCGTCATGGAGAAAGTGTTTGGAATAACGAAAACAGATTTACGGGCTGGACAGATGTCGATTTGTCGCCAAAAGGTATCGAAGAAGCAGTTTTAGCCGGTAAAACATTGAAAGAAAACGGATTCAGTTTTCAAAAAGCCTATACATCCTACCTTAAAAGGGCTGTTAAAACTTTGAACGGTGTTTTGGATGTCATGGATCTGGACTGGATTCCCATCGAGAAATCGTGGAGGCTTAACGAAAAACATTATGGAATGTTGCAAGGTCTCAACAAAGCGGAAACCGCTGCGAAATATGGTGAAGATCAAGTTCTTGTATGGCGTAGAAGTTATGATATTGCACCGGCGCCTCTTGCTGCGGACGACTCGCGTAATCCTCGCGCCGATATTCGTTATAACGAATTGACAGACTGTGAAATTCCACTGACCGAATCGTTAAAAGAAACAGTCGAAAGAGCTGTTCCATATTGGGAAAAAGTGATTGTACCTTCGTTGAAACAGTACGATCAGATTATTGTAGCCGCTCACGGCAACAGTCTGCGGGCAATCATCAAGTTCTTGAAAAACATCTCCGATTCGGAAATTGTAAGTCTGAATCTTCCTACTGCGGTACCTTATGTTTTTGAGTTTGACGATGATATAAACCTTGTCAAAGATTATTTTCTGGGCGACCCGGAAGAAATCAAGAAAAAAATGGCTGCGGTTGCAAATCAGGGCAAAAAATAGTTTACCGGCATCGGACCATGATTGTAGAAGATATCATTAAGTCACATATTGTCGATATTGTCAAGGAGTTATATCCCGACGTCCCGGAACATCCTGTGCAGATTCAGAAGACACGGAAAGAATTTGAAGGCGATTATACCTTAGTTATTTTTCCGTTCCTGAAATGGAGCCGGAAATCGCCGGAACAGACAGCCAAAGATTTAGGCTACAGCCTGTTGAAACGATTGGATATTATTGATAGCATAAACGTTGTCAAAGGATTTTTGAATATCAAACTGAAGCCATCTTTTTGGCTCGGAAAACTTGCGGAATTTACACATCCCCATAAGGGAGTGGAGAATGACACTGCTCCATGCAGGAAAGAGGAGAGTCCAATCACTGAACGAAAGCGTTTTATGGTGGAATATTCATCGCCAAATACCAATAAACCATTGCATTTAGGGCATATACGCAATATTTTACTTGGCTGGTCGGTTTCCAACATTCTCGAAGCCTGCGGACATGAAGTTATAAAGGTTAATCTGGTCAACGACAGAGGTATCCATATTTGCAAGTCGATGGTTGCGTGGCTAAATTTCGGAAACGGCGAAACTCCCGAACTTGCCAGAAAAAAAGGCGACCATTTAGTCGGCGATTACTATGTGAAATTCGATAAAGAATATAAATCGCAGATTAAAGAATTTGTATCCAAAGGACTGGAACAGACGGAAGCCGAAAACAACGCTCCAGTTTTTGTCGAAGCACGTGAAATGCTCCGCAAATGGGAAGCTAAAGACCCCGAAACTATTGCATTATGGGCAAAAATGAATGGCTGGGTATATGAAGGATTCAACGAAACTTACAGTAAACTTGGCGTCTCGTTCGACAAAACATACTACGAATCAAATACATGGGTATTAGGAAAAAAAATCGTGGAAGAAGGTTTATCGAAGGGAATATTCTTCAAAAAAGAAGACGGTTCGGTGTGGATTGACCTCACAGACGAAGGTCTGGACCAAAAATTGCTTTTGCGTAGCGACGGCACATCCGTTTACATGACGCAAGATTTGGGAACAGCGGAACAGCGTTTCGACGAATATAAATTCGACAAGTTGATATATGTCGTAGGAAATGAACAAAATTATCATTTTCAAGTACTTAAATTGATTCTTCTGAAACTTGGCTACCAATGGTCGGACAATATTTATCATCTTTCGTATGGTATGGTCGAATTGCCCGAAGGTAAAATGAAATCGAGGGAAGGCACTGTGGTTGATGCAGATGATCTTATCGAAGAGATGATCCGGACAGCAAGAGAAGTGTCGGAAGAGTTGGGCAAACTCAACGAAATGACAGACGAAGAAGCCGATAACATTGTCAATATGATAGGTTTAGGTGCTTTAAAATATTTCATTCTCAAAGTTGATCCTAAAAAGACAATGTTGTTCAATCCGAAGGAATCGATTGATTTTAACGGCAATACGGCTTCTTTTATCCAATACACTCATGCAAGGATAAAATCTGTGCTACGCAAAAACGAAGGAACATCTTTCGTTGAGGAGTTAGACAAGGCTACTCCCGACAGTAAAGAGTTGGAACTGATTAAATTAATCGAAACATTTCCCGAAACGGTACAACTTGCGGGCGAGAATTTTTCGCCGGCGTTGATCGCCAACTATATTTACGATTTGGCAAAGGAATACAATCAGTTCTATCACGATTATCCTATTCTGAAAGAGGAAAATATCGCAAACAGAAACATGCGCCTTGCCTTGTCGTATCAGGTTGCAGAAATATTGAAAAAAGGAATGTTCTTGTTGGGAATAAACGTTCCCGATAAGATGTAATATGCTGTTATAAAATGATATTCGACAACATACGACGCAAAATATTCAGGATTTTTTTGTTTGCCCTGTTTATTTTGTTGTCGTTATTTTCGAACGACCTATTTTTTGATATTCCGGACAAAACAGAATGGCTAAACTCCGCATTCACAGGAGTTACAGGAGTTATAGATATCTTGCCAGGACATTTGTCGATTTTGATTTCCATAATGTTGGCGTTAATCTCCGGAATGTTGATTTACAAGATTAGTTTCGATCATCTATCTATCACAGGTAGAGAACATTTGCTGGTATGGTTGTGGGTAATTCAAGTTGGCGGATTTTCGTTTTTACATCCATTGCAGGAAGTTCATTTTGCAACAGTTTTTATCCTGATGTCGTACGATTCACTTTTTCAGATATACAGGAAAACCTCTGATTATAAGGAGATATTCATGTCGTTCATGTATCTTGGGATAGCGACTTTTTTTTACAGTTTTTCGATATATTTGTTTATACCGTACATGATTTCGCTGTACAGGTTTAAAATTGCAAGTTTCAGGGACTGGATAATTTCGATTGCAGGATTTCTTGTGCCGTTCTATTTTGGAATTTTCATTTTTCATTTTTGGGTTGGAGATTGGCTGTATCCGATTGAAACAACGATAAATAACATTATCCCGAACGGTTTGACCATCGGAATTGCCGGAATGAAGACATCTCAATATATCTTATGCGGATTTATCGCCACATTGATTGTTGCAGGAATGGTAATGTACATGAAATCAATGCGTCAAGGGATAAATCAAAAGACAATATCCTGCATGCGTTCATTTTCTACTTTGATGCTTTTTTCGATACTGATATTTCTGTTTTTTACTCCCGACAGCAAACTTATGATTCAGATAATACTCATTCCTTCAACGATATATCTGAGAATTTTATTCGTTAAAATCACTAAAAACATTATCGCAAATTCTCTCTTTGTTTTGTTGATAGCCGCTTCGGTTATCACTTTACTGTATTAAAAACAAAAAACAACGTCTTACAAGCCTCAAAAAAAGCTTGTAAAACGTTGTGCCCAACATGGAATGCAAAAGTTATATAAAAAGCATTCCATGTTTTAAACGGGGCGCAACTAAAATGGGCATGAGTTGTTTTCTCATGCTCGTGACACTTTTAGTCTTGTCTAAGACTCTCTCTTCAGCAGACTGATGATCTCGTTTTTATTTTCGATAACATCCTTCAGGTGTGCGACTTCTTTCTTCAGCAGAATATTCTCAACCTCCAAACTTGACGCAACGCTGTCTTTTGCTGACTTTGCTTCGGGCTCCATTAAGAAATCGAATATTGAAACTTCCAAACATTTCGCAATCTGATCCAAGCGCAGGATAGACGGGTTAGTCTTTCCTCTTTCAATCTTTGAATACGCAGTGATCGAGATGCCAAGTTCGTTCGCAATACTCTCTTGATTCAACCCTTTGCTTACGCGTGTCACTCTAATGTTAATACCGATATGACGCAAATCCATAAACTAAATTAGATATCTCCTCATACTTTAACTGTTAATACTAAATAATCGTGCAAAACTACAAATAATATTTCATTTACACACAAAATCGGCAATTACAATTAATTTAATCGGGAGTTAGTATTTTTTACATTTTTCAACTTTAGATTATTATTGCCGAAAAAACTTTGCGATTTTACTGAAAAAAGTGATGAACAAATGTCGAAATTGAGGGTAATTTTCTATCAAAATTGTGTTTTTTGAGCATAAAAGTTTCGTGAAAGCGAAAAAATTTTGAAGATTTCCGTTGAATTTTACATTTTTTAGCGTTTTTTTTCATCGATTTATGAAAAAATGTGTAAATTTGCGGCATATTTTTTAATGATTTGTTCACCTAAATAAGATGAAATATTGTATGAAAAGAAAGCTCAGAATGGGAATGGTTGGAGGCGGAAACAACGCCTTTATCGGCGCTATACATCGTATGGCTGCATTTTTGGACAACCAAATCGAATTGGTTTGCGGTTGTTTTAGTAGAAATCCTGAAATATCTCTGGAATCGGGAAAATCGTATTACCTGCCTGAAAACAGGATATATAAGACGTATCAGGAAATGATTGAGGGAGAGGCAAAATTGCCCGAATGTGAACGTATGGATTTCGTTGTTATTGTAACTCCAAACGTCGATCATTATGGTCCGGCAATTCTGGCTCTCGAAAACGGATTCCATGTTGTTTTGGATAAACCGATGACTTTCAGCCTGGAAGAGGCACAAAAACTGAAAACCAAAGTCGATGAAACAGGACTGGTTTTGGCTCTCACTCACGTGTATTCGGGTTATCCTGCTGTGAAAGAAGCAAAAGCACGTTTTGCACGTGGCGATTTCGGAAAAATCCGTAAGGTATATGTGGAATATCCGCAAGGATGGCTTTCGAAACGAATCGAACTCGAAAGCGGAAACAATGCCGGATGGCGTACCGACCCGAAACGGTCGGGAAAAGCCGGTGGAATGGGCGACATCGGTACTCATGCCTGGCACTTGTCAGAGTATATCACCGGACTGAAAGTGACCGAATTATGCGCCGAAATTAAGGCTTTTGTTCCGGGACGCCCGATAGACGACGACGGCGCTGCTCTGTTGAGATACGACAACGGTGCAACAGGAGTACTTATTGCAAGTCAGGTGGCTACAGGCGATGCCAATGCAATCAAAATACGCGTGTACGGCGAAGAAGGCGGTATCGAATGGGCACAGGAAAACCCAAATACTTTGATAGTTAAGTGGGGTAACAAACCTTCGGAAATCTATTCCGTAGGCGGTAATACTTTCCTGACACCGGACGCATTGTATTATACCCGTACTCCGGCAGGTCATCCGGAAGGGTTTATCGAAGCCTTCGCCAATATCTATCGGAACTTTGCATACACTGTGCAGGCGAAAATCGCAGGCGAAGAACCCAAACCCGAATGGCTGGATTTCCCCACTGTCGATGACGGACTTCGAGGAATGCAGTTTATCGAAACTGTCGTGAAATCGGGATACGAAAACGAAATCAAATGGATTAAGTGGGTAGAGTAATGTACTAAGGAGATTAAATTAAAGGTAATGGTTAATATTGTGATAACCCCGGACACGCAATTGCAATGTCTGGGGTTAATCATATCCGCACATTACATACCTATATATAGGTATAACAAGTAATGGAAGCCGGACATTCGGATTTGACCAAATGCGTTTTTTGACGTATAGTTGGTATGAAATATTTTTGCCGGTTATGGAACAGGATAAAATACAGAAGTTAATTGTTTGCAGTAAAGAGGGGGATACAAAGGCATTCGAAATGCTGGTTGTAACGTTTCAATCGCTTGTTTTTCAACTGTCTTACCGCTTACTGTGCGATTACGACGACGCAAAAGACATGGTACAGGAGGTTTTTATCAAAATATGGTTGCAGTTGGATAAATATAACCCTCGATACAAATTCTCAACATGGGTCTATAGAATAACCTGTAATATGTGTTACGACCGGCTCCGTTCGATGAAACATTCTCCCGTATCGACCGGAATATCGGTTTGCATCGACGAATATAACACCGTTTTGTCAGGAAATGCGGAAACAGCGCTTATTAATCGTGAATTGAAAGATTTGATTCTGTATTTCACCGGCGAACTCCCTCCCAAACAGAAAATTGTCTTTATACTCAGCGATATCGACGAATTGGAAACGCAGGAAATAGAAAAAATAACAGGATTGTCCGCCGGACAGATTAAGAGCAATCTGCATCTGGCTCGAAAACATATTAAAAACAAAATCAATATAATAACATCATAAGTCATGGAAAAGAAAAAGTTCACATACGAAGAAATTGCCGGTTACATCAGGAACGCGTCGCCCGTACTCGAAAATCCGGAAGAATTGACGCAAAACATTATGGCGCAAATCAAACAGACGTCGAAAAATAAAATGAAACACAAAATCATATGTGTTACGGGGTTGCTGTCGGGCGTGGCGGCCTGTCTGTTGCTTTGTCTATTGGCATACGAAACCATCCAACTATCAGAATATTACTGTATTCAGGATGTGAAACAAATCTCCATAACGGACGAAAGAATGAATTTCTCGAAACAGGAAATCAAAGAAATGATTCGTGAAAAGGTAGAAAACAAAAACCGTAAAGAACGGATATATACCTTATATTCATCATATAAACAAAAAAACAGTTCTAAATAAATAATAAATTTAATAAAGTCATTTACAATGAAAAAAAGTAACAAAACATTCAAGACGATTATTGCAACAATACTGATGTTCAGTATGATATCGTGCATCAGCGGCAATTACATGGTAACAACGAAAATCGATGGCGATGGCGCCTTTCTGCGGGAAATCTATGCCAAAGGCGATTCGGCGTTTTTGTCCGGCGACATGTCGCACAATCCGTACATGTTTAATCTCGATTCCAACTGGCGTGTCACACTGCTGGATACTGCTGATAAATACGCAGAATACAACGTGAAAATCAGTAAGACTGTCGGCGCTGTCGATGAATTTGTCGTAGTTTTGAAGTGCGACGAAGATGTTCGACCTTTAGCCGCTCCGGTGGAGACTTTCGAAAAACGTTTCAGGTGGTTTTACTCTTATTATACTTTTAAAACCGTATATCCTTGCATTTCAGAGAAAATATTGGTCGCAATCGATGAGTACATGAACAAAGATGAACAAAAACTGTGGTTTCAGGGAGATATTTCGGCATACGCGGGAATGACCGGTATGGGACTGAAAGACAGATTGGATGATATGGAAGAAAAATTCGTTGAATGGTTTTTTCGAAATGTTTACGAGGCATGCTTTAATGGCATCATGGCTTTCGAAAAACTTTCAGCAGACAGTCCATATGTCGCTTTGTTGCCTGCGGCAAAAGATATTGTGTTCCAGATTCTTGTCGAAAAGAACGTCAAAAAGGACGTAACGGATATTAATTATATAAGTACGCTTCTTGATACATACTTCAATACAACGCATTTTTCGGATTCGTATAAAAAAAATGCACAAAAAATAAACAAAATGTGCGAAGAATATCTGCCGGAAAATTTGTTCTCGAAAAGGATTGAATACAAACTGATTGTGCCGGGAAAACTTGTCAATGCAAATGCTCCCTCAATAAGCGGGGATACTTTGACGTGGAAAGTTATGGCTATAAACCTGATTCCCGACGATTACGAACTAACGGCAACATCGCGCAGTGTCAATATATGGGCGTTTGTTGTCGTCTTTTTCTTAATCGTGTTGTCGGTATATTGCCTGAGGAAATTGAAAACTAAGAGGGTAAGGATAACAAAATTATGGTGAAAAAGAGTATTTTGCTCATTCAACCCGAAAACAGGGGAATCAACCGTTTCAGGAGAAAGTAGTGTCATGTCACTCCTTGAATGTCGGATAAAGTTTTAGTAGTTTTATCCTCGCATCTTCTGTAGTAAATTGCC
Source organism: Prevotellaceae bacterium (assembly GCA_031278135.1). Taxonomy (GTDB): domain Bacteria; phylum Bacteroidota; class Bacteroidia; order Bacteroidales; family UBA932; genus JAIRLF01. The sequence continues at coordinate 9,199 of JAITKY010000156.1, forward strand.
AATTTATTTTAGCCTTTATATTGTTTCTTGCATTTTCCCA
>JAITKY010000159.1 GCA_031278135.1 Prevotellaceae bacterium
TACATTTTACATCATTATAAAGTACGAAACAATCCGGAAAATTTTATGTCCGGATTGTTTTTGTATTGTTTTATTAATTAATATTATACGGCGACGTCTTCGGATTTATACATCAAAAATGTATATTCAGAACTCCTGACCTGCGGGGCTTCAATATGGTCAATAACAGTTAAATAATTAATTATGATTTGTGTGCTAAAAAAACGGAAGCAATCTGGTGTTTTTTCCGGATTGCTTCCTGTTTCGTCCGTCATTACGACATTATTACATTAAATATTTGCACATTAATCCTCGTGTTCGTGCTCATCCTCGTCTTCGTCCTCGTGGTCGTGTTCTTCGCCGGCTTCGTGGCTTAACTCGACATTGACAGCGATATGCGACTCATTTCCGGCGGCATCGGCGCAATAAACCATCAGATGATAATGTCCCGGAGTTGCGTTTTCCGGGATTATAATTTCGTGATGATGAACGGCTTGATTTTTTCCGGTGACAGTCCACGATTTTTCGAACACAAAATCGACAGTTGCGGCATCGCTTTTTGTTTTAGCGTGACCGTGATTGTCGAAATTCGGATGAATATCAACCTTGTAAGAGGCCAACATCTCATTATCTGAAAATTCTGCTTCGAAATGCACTCCGTGTTCTCCGCCGATCTGCAAAGTGTCGTTTTCTGCAGGTTCTTCCAGATTTATAACCGGTTTTACAGTATCTGCCGGTTTTGTTGTATCATCATTATTATTATCATCCTCATTACATGCGATAAATGCGAGGGAAAATATTGCCGTCAGGCAAATAATAAAAAATTTTAATCTATTTTTAAATGGTATTTTTAATAAAAATTGAAAGTTCCGTCCCGGTTCGGGGATTTCGACTTTTCTGTAAAAACTTAAATGATTGTAATATTTTGTATCGAAAATATTATTGAGCGAAAGTGTAATATCCACATCGGTGTCCCTGAACGGGATTTTGACCGTCGTTCCGAAGTGTAAAAGATTCGTTCCATGTGTGATATCTTCGTTTTTTGCCACACGTTTCTGAGTTGCGACGCTTTGAAGTTCGACGCTGAATTGCAGAGTTTTAAATCTCCACGTTAATCTGTTACGCATGGAAACGGGGGGCGAAAAACTTAAGGGAGTACGTTCGTCCACATTGTGAGTATATACATATTCGCCTGTTATCTGGTAAGTTAAATTGCGAAAAAGATTCATTTTCAATTCAACTTCCGTTCCGGCAAATATCGCTTCGACAGCAGTGTAGCGATAGATTTGACCGGCATGGGGCAATATCGACCATTCGCCTGTGGGTTTCAAGTAGATGTACTTGTCGAACCAACTGACAAAAGGGCTCGCCGCTATCAGGATATTGTCGTATTCGCAAGAGTACGATGCGTCTAACTGCCATCCCTGTTCGGAAACAAGCGATGCATTGCCCTGTTCATGACGAAAAGCGCCATGATGTACTCCGTTTGAAGCGAGTTCATTAGCGCCCGGCAAACGGAAACTGCGTCCAAGATTTACTTTTAATTGATGCGAAGTGTTTGGTGTCCAGACGACGCCCATCGAGCCGGAAACATCGCCGAAATCACGATTGACACTGCGACTTCGCCATTTATACGATTCGACAAGATCAACAGCATAGTTGCGTTCGTAAAGATAGTTTTCGAGATAAACATCCTGACAGGCAGATATATTCATTTTTCCATAATCGTAACGGATACCTCCGCTGAACGAGAGCCTGCTGGTCGGCCGGAAAACGCTCAACCATAACGCTCCTGCCGTGAAACGTCGGTATTCGGGCAACAAAAAGGAATATCCACCGATACTGTTGCGCTGATACTGAACATCAAAGCCAAAAGTATGCTTCCATTGTGATAAGTAAATAAAGTCCGTTTTCAATGACGAATTGAATGTATTTAACGAAAAAACAAGTTCTTTATCCGGATTGGTTTCAGGGACAGGCTGACTGCTGTAATGTGTATGAAACAAACTCCATTCTTCCCTGTGATTATTCTGAAATCCGGCGTCGAAGGTTACAGTCGATCTGTTCCATAAATACTGCTGACGTGTACTTATTTTCAGGTGATTGACCATGCTGTATGGCATATCGATATTACGGCTGTCGCCATCGTCGTGTAATCGCGAAGCATCGGGAATGCCGTGCGCTCCGGGAAAAAATCCGACTCTCTGAAACGCATTGCTGACTGCGTAATTTGCATAATATCTGCCTTGTCGGTATTCGGAGAACAGTCCCAGATCACGTTCGAATCCTGCGGTGTTCTTCAATCTCCGGTTACGAACGGGAAGATACTGTGTAAGATACACTATTGTATCCGCCGGAATCCGGTAGTCGGCGAAATGCTGTTCGGAAAACCGCAATTTGACGTGCCACGAATTTTTCTTTATTCCTGACATCACCGAGCCTCCAAGCGTTCCGTTTGCCGATTTCCCAAGCAAGACAATCTCTCCGTAAACCTGATTCTCCGGTGGCGCCGGAAGTTGCGATATCTCTATCACTCCGCCCATTGCATCACTGCCGTACAGCAACGACGACGGTCCTTTCCGGATAATAACCCGTTCGATACCGAAAGCGTCGATTTCGAGTCCGTGGTCGGCTCCCCACTGCTGCCCCTCCTGTTTGATACCGTTTTCGGTCACGGAAATACGGTTAAATCCCATTCCCCGAATCATCGGTTTCGAAAATCCCGAACCTATGTCCATCGAATGGACTCCCGGTATATGTTCTAATGTTTGCACCAGATTGCCCGTAAAATGTTCGTGCAGAAAATTTTTATTGACTATATCGACTTGCAGAGCGGAATTGCGATTGACGTTATCTTTATACGAACCGCTAACCGTCACCTCGTTTAATATCTCTGTTTTAAGAGAATCGGACGTTTGCGCCTGCAAAGGCAATATATATGCAAACATCAGCATAACTGTAATATATCTGATATACATGCTAATATTTGTTTTTGTTAAAATACATTTATCGTTATCGGGCAACATGAAACTTTTGTTTCACATCACCATAAAGAAATTTATGCGCAGGGAGGCGCACGAAGCATGTAGTTATATTTGACGGACGAAATTATATTTTCGCAATACGTAAACGGTTCGTAATAAACCGCTTCTACTGCGCAAATAAAGTCGGGCGATTCTGTTTCGGTGAATGGAAATAAAACAAACTGACAAATCGCACACGCATCGTAATCGTGATGAGTATGACTGTTATTTTTTTCGTGTTCAACATTATGGTCATAAACGCACTGACAGATATGGACGGTTTTTGCTGCCGGAGGTAAGGCAAACAGCAGCAATAACAGCCATCCTGTCAATATCTTTACGTTTATTCCACTATATTTGTTCATATTTTTTCATTTCATTTAAACAGTTCGGACAATGTCCCGAAACAAGGCAATGGATATCCGTCATTCTGTATCCCGATGGAAGCGACGGAATCACAAACTGTTCGTCGATACACATAATCACTCGACATCTGATACAGCGAAAATGAATGTGATTGTCGCTGTGATGTCCGGCTTCGCAATGATGACAGAGTGCATAATAGGTTTTTCCGTTTTCACCCGAAATTTTATGCACTTTCCCATCGTCACAGAAGCTTTGCAAAATCCGGTAAACAGTGGCTTTATCCATTATTCCCGACAATTTTTGCTCAAAATCTTCGTAGCATAACGCCGATAACGAATCCGACAAAATTGTCATTATCAATTGCTTCGTCTTTGTATTCCGCCTTTGTTTGTCCATAATATCTATCAACAATTAATGCGACAAAGGTACAATAATAATTTGAAATGAAAAAAACTTTAAAATTTTAGTACCCGAATGATGCGGATGCTTATAACGGACTGTTAATGTATTGTTTACAAAAAGCATCATTGTAAAACCACAGAAGTTCAATCCATTACGGGGGGTGTACGACAAAATTCCCTTTTTATCCATAGATTACATACAGAAGTCCGAAATCTGTGAATATCTGTGGATAAAAGGATCCACAGATTCACACAGATTTACACAGATGAATCAAATCTGTGGATAAAAAGAGGATATGATCCACAGATTTACACAAATCTGGGAAAAGGGAATTTTGTCGTACGCCCTGTGACAAATAGCGCCTCAAAAAAAGATTTAGTCCGGAGAACGTAAAGTATAAAAATAAGTATTATCTTTGCACAGGATTTTTTGAATATTTAGTCATGGATAACAGTAAAACAGTCGTTTTGATGGTGTTCCACAGTGTGCCTCAAGCGCGAATAATTAAAGGGTTACTCGAAGCAAACAACATACGTTGTTTCTTATCTACAGAAAGTATGTTATTTGGAAGTTTTTTTTCTACCGATAGCAGTATCAAACTATATGTCATGGAAGAAGACTATTCGGCGGCTAAAGAACTTTTGACAGGGTCGTGGGATGATGAATCGATATAAGAGTTATTAAAATCTGCGTGAATCTTTAAAATCTTCACCATCTGCTTGTTTATAAAAAAGCATGCAGCCGAAACAGATTTTGTTCAGGCTGCATGCGAAAATTAACGTAAAAGAAAGGATGTTTTCTATAATGCATTCAATGCATTATTTAAATCATCTTTAATATCTTCTATGTTTTCGATGCCCAGCGATACTCGCAGTTGGTTGGGGTAAACGCCCGCCGAAACGAGTTCTGTTTCTGTCAATTGGGAATGTGTAGTAGATGCGGAGTGGATTATTAGGGTTTTCGCATCACCGACATTCGCCAGATGACTGATTAGTTCCAAATGGCTGATTAGTCCCTGCGCCTGTTCCGAAGTTCCTTTGATCCTGAACGACAGCACGCCGCCAAAACCGTTGCGGAGGTATTTCTTTGCAAGTTTGTGATGCGGACTGCTTTCCAAGCCTGCATAATTGACGCTTTCGACTTTCGGATGTTTTTCGAGCCACTGTGCGAGTTCAAGAGCGTTATCGACGCTACGTTGCACTCTTAACGACAATGTTTCAAGGCCTTGTAACAACAAAAACGAGTTGAAAGGACTGATACACGGACCTAAATCGCGCAACCCTTCGGCGCGTGTACGGATTGCAAAAGCAATGTTTCCGAACGGCGAACCGGCGCCAAAGACTTCCCAAAAGTTCAGACCGTGATAACTTTCGGTTGGTTCGCTGAGCGCAGGATATTTTCCGTTGTTCCAGTTGAAATTCCCGCCATCGACAACGATGCCGCCGATGCTTGTTCCATGTCCGCCGATCCACTTTGTAGCAGAGTGAACCACAACGTTTACACCCCAATCGAGAGGACGGAAAAGATAACCGCCGGCGCCGAATGTGTTATCCGTCACTACAGCAATGTCGTGTTTACGTGCTAGAGCCACAATCGGTTCGAAATCAGGAACGTTAAATTCGGGATTGCCGATAGTTTCGAGATAAATCGCTTTTGTGCGATCATCAATCAACGAAGCGATGCTTTCGACTTTGTCGCCTTCAGCAAAACGAACTTCGATACCAAGCCGGCGGAACGACACCTTAAATTGGTTGTAAGTTCCTCCGTACAAATAAGATGTGCTGACAATATTGTCGCCCACTCCTGCGAGATTGTTGATTGCGAGGAATTGAGCGGCTTGTCCCGACGATGTAGCGACAGCGGCGGCGGCTCCTTCCAGGGCGGCAATCCGGTCTTCGAATACAGCCGTTGTGGAATTGGTCAGACGGCTATAAATATTGCCGAACTTCCTGAGAGCGAAGCGGTCGGCTCCGTCTTTTGCGTCCTCGAAAACGTAGGACGAAGTTTGATAAATAGGCACTGCCCGTGCATTTGTTACCGGGTCAGGTGTCTGTCCTGCATGTACTTGCAGAGTTTCAAAATGATAATTTTTTTTACCCATAATTTTTAATCATTTAATTTAATTAATATATAAAACGAAAAAATCCGGCTTGTTTTGCCGGATTTCCTCTTACTATCTTATTCAAATTTTTTTAAAATAATAAATATACTTTCCGGCATAGACAGAAGCAACACATATACATACACACAAGCATAATTCCAGCTATAGTGTCATTGTGTTTCCGGCTTACCGTATGTATTTCTATATTTTTAATCATCAAAAAAAATCTATATTTTAAGCGACAAAAGTAATGCAAAAAAATCATTCCACAATCTTTTTTTCAAAAAATTTCTTTATCACATTTTTTTATGTCGCTAAAATGCAATATAACTTACTGTTACAAAAATCTGCTTATCTCTTAAAAATCCACGCGTCTTCGGGACAATAGCTCAAATTTAGCATATTCCGGAGCGCTGTTTCCGCTTCTTGCAGGGTTTCGAACGAAATTGCTGATACGTGTGTTAAACCTCCGTAATCGAAAAGCACAGTATTATAACCGTTCGACCTGAACAAGGCTGACATGTTGTCGGCGTTAGGCTTCTCCTCAAAAGCTCCTACAATAATATGATAGGGCTTTGGCACCTGATTTTTAGCCTGTTCTTCTTCTCTTGCCTTCAACGCTTCATATTTGAGAAGTTCGGCTCGGCGGATACTGTCCTGATTTTCCTTTTCGGTGTCTTTTTTTTCCGTCATTTCTTTTTTCGATTTGCCTAACACACTCGTATTAAACCAGTCGCATCCCGTTATACCTACTCCTAACAATAGCGCTATGGCTAACATAACCGTCACTGAAAATGCAATTACTATCTTTTTCATTATCTCTAATTTTTATACGATATAACATATAATTACTACAAATTTCGCGTCAAAGGTAGTCATTTTATTTAATTTTGATTACTTTTGCAAAAAAAATTAGCGTTTTTTATGTATTTTTAACAAATTTAAATTAATGAGGTATCTATTAAAGAAGTTATTAACACTTTTTTTAGTGTTTTTTTGCGACAAAACTATTGCTATTGGCGACACTGTTTACAATTGTACCGCCGAAAATGCCATAACTTTGATTTTTGCGGGAGATGTAATGCAACATTCTACGCAGTTTAACGGGGCGCTCAGGGCGGATGGCGTGTACGATTTTGAGCCTTGTTTCCGGTTGATAAAAGACGAAATTCTTTCGGCTGATTTGGCGATTGCCAATCTGGAAGTTCCTTTAGGAGGCAAACCTTATTCGGGTTATCCGGCGTTCAGCGGTCCCGACGAAATCGCTCTGGACTTGAAAAAAATTGGATTCGATGTTCTGGTTACAGCCAACAATCATTCGTGCGACAAGGGAGCAAAAGGTGTGGAACGTACTGTGAATATGCTCGATTCTTTCGGTATCATACACACGGGAATGTTCCGGAACCAACAGGAACGGGCTGAAAAATATCCACTTATCGTATCTGTGAAAAATTTCAAAATCGCTGTCCTGAATTATACTTACAGTACTAACGGCATGAGTTCCGGCTCGCTGAATGTCAACAGAATCGACAGCACTCAGATTCTCAAAGATATTGAAACGGCACGACTTGCGTCGCCCGACATTATAATCGCTTTCATGCACTGGGGCGACGAATATCAAAGGTATCCCAACGAAGAACAGAAAAGACTGACAGACATGTTTTTTCTCAATGGAGTGAATCTCGTAATCGGAGCGCATCCGCATGTGATTCAATCAATGGAAAAACGTTATTCCGCCAACGGAAGATGCGATAAATTAGTCGCTTACTCGTTAGGAAACTTTGTGTCGAATCAGCCGTTCTTGGACACCGATGGCGGTGCTATACTGAAAGTGTCTATGGTTAAAGACGAAACAGGCATCAGAATCACCCAGGCGGGATATAACCTGATTTGGATATATAAACCAAAAGAAGACGGAAAAACAAGACATTACATCCTGCCGGTCGCCGATTATGAAAATAACACCGAAAAATTGAACGCTACGTTCCGAAAAGATATTCAACGTTTTGCAAACAGAGCCAGAACACTACTGAATAAAGAAAATATCGGTATCGGAGAATACCGGATTTTGCCGCCGCAACGTAAAGTTGAACCATTGCAACGTATAGAACTCAGTCCGGTTCAAATCAAT
>JAITKY010000170.1 GCA_031278135.1 Prevotellaceae bacterium
TCGGCAGTCGATTTCGGCGTAAATGTTGGACAGTTGATGAAACTTTCGCCCTCGTTCGTTTCTGTCACCTACGGAGCCGGCGGCTCGAACAGCGAACGTACGTTTGCCTTAGTAGATTATCTGCAAAACAAAACAGGTTTGACGGTCATGGCGCATTATACCTGCGTAGGTGTTTCGAAAACCAAAGTTCTCGAAGATATTAATTACCTGAAATCAAAAAACATCGATAATCTTATGCTTCTCCGTGGCGACCCGCCAAAGGGGACGAGTGATTTTGTGCCTCATCCCGACGGTTTCGCTCATGCTTCGGATTTGATTGAAAGGGTTTCGACTGAATTTAAGAACATGTTTACTATCGGTGCAGGCTGTTATCCCGAAAAACATCCCGAAGAGGCAGATTTTGAGCAGGATATTCTTCATCTTAAAGCGAAAACCGATGCCGGAGCCGATTTCCTGATAACTCAGTTGTTTTTTGATAACGATATCTATTTCAGATTTGTCGATAAAGCAAGAAAAGCAGGAATACGTTGCAGGATTATTCCGGGAATAATTCCGATAACGTCATATTCGCAGATTGACAGATTTTGTAAGTTAAGCAACACCAAAATCCCCGACAGTCTTTTGGATAGACTTGAATCAGCCAAAGATAATCCGAAAAAAATACTCCGCACAGGCGTTGACTATGCTATCGAACAGTGCAAAAATCTCCTCGAAAGCGGCGCTCCGGGAATACATTTTTACACTCTGAACAAGTCAATTGCAACAGTCGAAATTTTTGAGACAATACGATGAAGTATGAATCATACTTCATTGAGAATCTCGGCAATTGCTGTTTTTACTGCTTCGACGTTTGCCGGCATGGTTTGTTTTATTATAATACGATGTTTCAATGTGTCTAAAGACGGATGTTTTGGATATTGTCCTGTTACCGACGCAATTGTTTCCGGAAATTTAGCAGGATGAGCCGTTGCCACTACTACGCTACGTATGTTTTTGCGTACTGCAGAAAAAGCGCAGGCAGTGTGAGGATCAACAATGTAACCTTTTTCGCACCATATCCGTTCAATCTGGGTTTTGATTCCATCGTCGTCGCAGGATGTTGTCCGGATAATATCGTTGTTTTCAGGAATTTCGTTCAGTACAAATTTGTTGTCACGACGCAGAGTTGTCATCACATTTCGTACTCGGATACTGTCGCCGTTGAAATGCCACCACAGCCACCTTTCGAAGTTCGACGCCTGTTGAATATCCATCGAAGGCGCATAACTCGGAATAACTTTACCGGGACAATATTCGCCCGTCCTGAAAAAATTCGACACCACAGCATTAACATTTGTCGCCACACAAAAACGTAATCCCCGTATTCCCATCCTGTTCAGCATCCAGCCTGCAAGCACGTTACCGAAATTGCCCGCAGGAACGATAAACTCAAGCGGATTGTTGTTGCTTGCGTCGAGTTTGAGCGCAGTGTCGAGATAATAAACACATTGAGCGAGAATACGTGCGATGTTTATTGAATTGACGGCAGTAAGCGAATATGCCGATGAAAACTTTATGTCGCCAAAAATCTGTTTGACAATACTTTGAGCATCGTCGAAACTGCCGTACACAGCGAAAGGATGTACAAAATCCGAGCCTGTACACGCTATTTGGCGTTCCTGTAATTCCGCTATACGTCCTTCGGGATAAAGTATAAAACTGTGAGCGCCGGGCTGTTTCAACATTCCGTAAATTGCCGCCGAGCCTGTGTCGCCCGACGTAGCGCCGAGTATGTTTATCGAATGTCCGGTGTTGCGAATATGTCGTCCGTAGAGTTGTCCGAGCAGTTGCAGTGCAAAATCCTTAAAAGCAAGCGTTGGACCGTGAAACAGTTCCAGAACGTGTAAATTGTCATCCATTTCGATTAATGTAGCCGGCGTTTCCGGATTTGGAAAAGCGTTGTATGCATTTTCGACACAATAGCGTAATTCGCTGTCGGGAATGTCGCCGGCAAAAAGCGAAAAAAAAGAATATGCAAGTTCCGTATATGGCAATCTGCGCCAATGCGCTGAATATGTACTGATATCGGGCATTGTTTCCGGCACAAACAATCCACCGTCGCCAGCCAGTCCTTTGATAACTGCTTCGCTGAAGGTGGCTGTATCTCCGCCTCGTGTACTTGTAAATTGCATAAGATATTGAATTTAGCCTAAAATAATCTCCGTACCTGTTTCGTTGATATCCAGAATCCAATAACGGGCAGTCAATCCGGCTTCGGCAAAACAGGTTTTCATGGCTTCGCCCACTTGTTCGTGATTGTTTTCGACAAACGACAGTATTCCCGGACCTGCGCCGCTCAAACACGACGCGACAGCCCCGTTATCGAGCGCCGCCTCACGTGCTTCGATAGCGCCGGGAATTGCCGGAAACCGGTATGGTTCGTGCATTTTGTCGTCGAGCGCTTTGGAGAGCAGTTTTAAATTGCCTGTACGTAAGGCTTCTATGGTTATCACAGCATGACCGATATTGTGGATAGCGTCGGAACGCGGTAGAGCCGGCGGAAGCACAGCCCGCGATTTCGAAGTGAGAAATGCAAAATCGGGAACGCACACTACAACACGCTG
>JAITKY010000217.1 GCA_031278135.1 Prevotellaceae bacterium
TCCAAAAACACCTTTCATCAACCTCAATAATTGGGTGGTTTCTCCGTCCGACCATGCTATAAGTTTCGCTTCTCGCATTGCTATTAGACGTATAGCGACCTGTTTGCCTTTTGCATCTGCAAATATCGGTTTTAGTTGCTCAATTAAAGCGACAGAGTTGGGATGTATCAAATAATCGGCAAATGTTTTTTGATGAGGTTTACCGGCGTTCTCTTTTACCGGTAAGGTTTGGACGAGCTGTGGTTGTTTGATTATCTCCGGATGTTGTTCGAAATCCGGAGGGAAAAGGTGCTGAACGATTTGCTAGGATTCGTTCGGTTATTGATACTACTCTCAAAAATGAGAAAGATGTTTTATATGCTTTGAAATGTCTCGCAAATATTCAAATTACGAATAGTACCTGAGTAGTTACAATTTGTTATACATAAAATAAAAATCATTTCTTAAAATTGATTGATTGTTTCTCAAAGCGATTGAACTGTTTTGGGGAAACTCCAAAAGGTCTGTTTGGAGCTCCAAAAAAGTCTGTTGGGAGCTCCAAAAAAGTCTGTTTGGAGTTCCCAACCCCCTGCTTTCACACGCTCTATCAATTCATTATTAACTCGGTAACCTTCGATGGATAATGAATGGCAGGCGTCCGATTGATATTGTCTGTATCGATATGTTTCGGGCAAGCTCCACATCGGCATACGTTTTTCGGGACGGGAAGAGATATACCAACCTTTGATAATTCCCTGAATAAAACCCTTAAAATCAGACGCAAAAGTAGATATTATTTTTACACAAATAAAAATCACAACATATATGCAAATATATGCAACGATTTTTATATAAAAATCATCTTATACAATGTTAATAAAAGTAAAATTTAAAACATCTTATATTTATTATGAAAAGGTTTAAAAAAAATGCACTATTCTTTATTGTCCTTGTATTGATTGCGGTACAGGGCAGTTCGAGAGACGATTACGATTATTACGATTATTATGATTATTACGCTGTTTACATGGACAGGACAGATCTCAAAAAATCGATCTCTTACAAACCGGGAACAGAACAAGAAATGAAAAATCCCGGTAAAATCTATTATAAACATCCATATCTTTATGTAAACGAGAAATATAAAGGTGTGCATGTTTTTGATAATACCGACGCTAAATTAGAGAAAAAAGGATTCATAGTAGCGCCGGGTTGTCTGGATATGGCTGTGAAAGATAACATTATCTATCTCGACAATTCTGTTGATTTGGTCAGTTTCAATTTAGAAACGCTGAAGGAAACAAAACGGATAGAAAACGTGTTTCCCGAACCCACACCTCCAAACTGGAATGTCCGGACCGATTACGACCGTCCCGAAAATCTTGTTATTGTAGAATGGATTAAACGTTAAAGGTAATTACGATGAAAAAGATCTATAATTTACTGATTGTAGCGACAATAATGATTACTGCTTCATGTTCGAAGGATGGCAGCAGCGGTGGCAGCAGCGATGGCGGCAGCGGCGGCGATTCCGGAGGAAAAGGCGGATCGATGGCGCGATTTTGTATTACAGGAGATATGCTTTGCACTGTTGACCAGACAAATTTGAAGTTATTCGATATTTCAGAACCTGCAGATCCTGCTTTTCTTTCGGGAAGAACACAGCAGTTGGGATTTGATATCGAAACAATATTCCCAAAGGATTCGCTGTTGTTTATCGGTTCGCAAGACGGGATGTACATCTATTACATTTCCAATTTAGGATTTCCTCAATCTCTGTCCAAAGTATCGCACATACGCAGTTGCGATCCGGTAGTGGCGGAGGGAAATTATGCCTATGTTACGCTCAATTCCAACAATGTATGGTGCGGGCGAACATCCAATATTCTCCAGATATATAATATAACAGACCTTACTAACCCCAAACCTGTAAAAGACGTGATAGGGTTTACGTCTCCAATGGGATTGGGTACAGGTGGCGACAGGCTGTTTATTTGCGATAACGGTTTGAAAGTGTATGATATAACAGAAAGGACTGATCCCATACAGATAGCAGACCTTCATACTGCGGGAGTGCATGATGTTTCGGGCGCTTACGACGTTATTGTTATGCCGCACGACAATATCAGTGGTGTATTGATACTCGTCGCTTCGAGCGGAATATATCAGTTGGAATATGCGGACAAATCACTGAAATTGTTAAGTAAAATTGAAGTAAAACAGTAAAAGACAAAATTATATGAAAAAGATATTAAGCGCTTTAATCGCCGTTATATTTGCGATATTGATTTGGCCGGCTCAAATCCAAGCTCAATACGAAACGGTTGCGGAGAAACTTCCTCATCAGAAGAAAAAAATTACAATCGCAACACAGCCGTTCTATAGTTACGTTAACGCCGTCAGGTTAGACGTCGAAAAACGAATCAAAGATACGCCAGCATGGGTTCAGTTAGGCGTTTCGGGACATTTTCTGGCAGATAAAAACAATGAAAAAAACTGGATTATCTTTCCGGGAGATGAAATCAGTTATCTTCGCGGTGCCGGTATGGAATTGAACTACAAATATTTCTTCAACAAACAGGAATCGTTGTATTTTTCCGGAGGAGGTTCATACTCGCACTACAATATCAAATATTTTGATACTTATTGGCATTCGTACACCATCGACAATTTAGTATATCATACAAAACAGCGAGGAAAAATAGGTCAAAAAATCAATAAATTGGGAATTAACGCTTATTTCGGGTATCAAATACCCAAACCGACATTTCTTTTCGATATATTCGTGGGACTTGGTTACAGGCACAGTATCCGAAGCAACGATAAAGCTGAACCATTCAATGATGCAACAATTTCATTAGGTTATACGGGTGTTGTCTTCATAACCGGCGTCAGATTTGGCGTTAAACTTTAAACACAAAAATGAAAAAAAACCTGAAAAGTCCTCCTCAAAAAAAGGGGGACTTTTTGTTGTTGATTGTTGATTTATGATTTTAGATTTCCTTCGGGCGTAAACAACAATCTAAAACCAAAGGATCCAAAGATTTACACAGATGAATCAAATCTGTGAACATCTACCGAACATCTGTGGATAAAAAGGGAATTTTGTTGTACACCCAAATCGTAAATAAAATAATTTATATTACCTTTGCAGCCGTTAAAAAAGTAAATAAATAATAAAATTATGACAGGAATATCATTGAATAAAAGTCAGGAAACAGAGACGGTAAATTGTTTGATAACAGGCAGTGGTCCTGCGGGCTATACTGCTGCTATCTATGCGGCGAGGGCGAATTTAAATCCGGTATTGTACGAAGGTTTGCAGCCCGGAGGTCAGTTGACAACGACTACGGAAGTCGAAAATTTTCCGGGTTATCCCAATGGCGTGTCCGGTTTTCAGATAATGGAAGATATGCGAAATCAGGCTTTACGTTTCGGAACGGATGTTCGCTACGGAGATATTACGGAAGTCGATTTTTCGTTGCAACCGTTCATTGTTAAGGCGAGCGACGGAAAAGAAATCCGTGCGAAAACGGTTATCATCGCTACCGGCGCTACGGCTAAATATCTTGGGCTTCCGTCCGAACAAAAGTTTAAAGGACAGGGTGTTTCGGCGTGCGCTACATGCGACGGTTTTTTTTATCGCAAAAAAGACGTCGCTGTTGTTGGCGGTGGCGACACTGCATGCGAAGAAGCCGTTTATTTGGCAGGATTGTGTAACAAAGTTTACATGATTGTCAGACGGAATGTTCTGAGAGCCTCGAAAGTGATGCAGGACAGAGTGTTGAAAACCGGAAACATCGAAATCCTCTGGGAACATCAGACAAAAGAAATCCTGGGCGACGAAAACGGTGTTACCGGAGCATTGCTGACAAACAACAGTATAGAAAAAATCATTGATATTCACGGTTTTTTTCTTGCAATCGGTCATCATCCCAACTCCGATATATTCAAAAAATACGTCGAAACAGACGGACAGGGATATATCATTACAAAAGGAAAGACAACGGCTACAAACATTCCGGGTGTTTTTGCCGCCGGCGACGTGCAGGATTCACATTATCGTCAAGGAATTACAGCGGCTGCAAGTGGTTGCATGGCTGCTAAAGACGCTGAAAATTTTTTGGTGGACAACAATTAAATAATATATATGGAAAATTTTCGTTTTAAGGCTTTGACAATATTAAACAGTCGTCAACCGGTTCATTTTAAAGGAAAAGATGAAGCCGTATCGACTTATTTTGCCGAAAATGTGTTCGACAGAAACAAAATGCGGAAATATTTGACGCCCGAAGCATTCGACGCTGTGATTGAGGCGATTGACGAAGGCGCTAAAATTAACCGGAAGTTCGCCGACCAAATCGCTTCCGGAATGAAATCGTGGGCAATCGAAAGAGGCGTAACACATTATACTCACTGGTTTCATCCCTTAAACGAATCGACTGCCGAAAAACACGATTCGTTTTTTGAAATCACAAAGTCAGGAGACGGTATCGAAAACTTCCGCGGCGAACTGTTAATCCAACAGGAGCCCGACGCTTCGAGTTTTCCGAGCGGAGGTCTGCGCAATACTTTCGAAGCGAGGGGATACACAGCTTGGGATCCTTCGTCGCCGGCGTTCATCCACGATAAAACACTGTGTATCCCAACGGTATTCGTATCGTTCACGGGCGAGGCGCTCGATTTTAAAGCGCCGTTGCTGAAATCTTTAGCAGCGTTGGATAAGGCGGCGACGGCTGTTGCTCAGTATTTCGACAGAGATGTCCGTCATGTTTTTTCAACCGTTGGTTTGGAACAGGAGTATTTTGTTGTAGATGAAGCATTATACCATGCCCGTCCCGACCTGATGATGACCGGACGAACTCTGATGGGACACGAAGCAGCACGAAATCAACAGTTGGGCGACCATTATTTCGGCACTATTCCCGAACGGGTTGCAACGTTCATGCGCGATTTTGAAGAAGAAGCCTATCGCCTTGGTATTCCGTTGAAAACACGTCATAACGAAGTGTCGCCGAATCAGTATGAGTGCGCTCCGAATTTTGAGGAAGGAAATCTGGCTGTTGATCATAATCTGCTGTTAATGTCGATAATGAAAAACATTGCCAAACGTCATAACTTGCGCGTGCTTTTCCACGAAAAACCGTATATGAATGTTAACGGTTCCGGAAAACACAGTAACTGGTCGCTGGCTTCCGATCAGGGCGTCAATCTGTTATCGCCAGGCAAAACTCCGAGAAACAACTTGCAGTTTCTCACGTTTTTTATCTGCACCATTCGAGCCGTACACGAACATGGACGGCTGTTGATGTCGAGTGTTGCGAATCTCGGTAATTATCAGCGTTTAGGCGCTCACGAGGCTCCGCCGCCGATAATGTCTGTGTTTATCGGCGAAACCCTCCAAAAAACACTTAACTCGCTGGAAGAAAAGATTCCCAACAAAAAAATGACGCCCGACGAAAAAACAGAACTGAAACTCGACGTCATGGGTAAAATCCCTGAAATCATGCCCGATACAACCGACCGTAACCGGACATCGCCATTTACATTTTCGGGCAACCGTTTCGAGTTTCGCGCTGTTGGAGCAAGCAGTAACTGCGCCGCTTCGTTGCTGATTCTCAACGCAGCAGTAGCGCAACAACTGAATATTTTCAAAACTGAAGTGGATAAATTAATCGATAAAAATATCAAAAAAGACGAAGCCATACTTCAGATTTTGAGGACTTTTATCGTGAAATCAAAAAATATCCTGTTCGACGGAAACAGTTATTCGGACGAGTGGAGAAAAGAAGCCGAAAAACGAGGACTCGGTATAATCGACAGTATTACAGACGCATTCAGAACTTATCTCAGTCCAAAATCGATAAACTTACTGGCAGAAACGGGAGTGCTTTCGAAACGGGAACTCGAATCACGCTACGAAATCAAAAACGAAACCTTCCTGAAAAAATTGCAGATAGAATCCCGTGTATTAGGCGATCTCGCTCTGAATCACATCATTCCGACAGCAATACAATATCAAAATATCCTTATCGAAAATGTACAGGGACTCAAAGGATTGTTCGGCGACAAAGCCGACGACATGATTATCCCGCAAATGAGAGCGCTGGAAAAATTATCGCGCCACGTCAAAGAAATCAATATCAAAGTGTATCAGATGATTGACGAACGTAAAAAAGCCAACGCAATCGATGATATCATAACACGTGCCGAAGAATATTTCAAAAATGTGCTGCCTTTCCTCGACAGTATAAGGTATCATATCGATAAATTAGAAATGATCATCGACGACGAACTCTGGCCTATGCCAAAATACAGAGAACTACTGTTTTTCCATTGATTTTCGGCATTTTTTGACACACAGATAACAAAGTTTTTTTTGCCATCAATTCTACAAAGCCCACAAAACGCACAAAAAGAGATCTTTATGTGTTTTACGGGCTTTGTAATACGACTTTTCGCCAAATTTTCGATTTTTCATCCCGGATTCTTCGATTTTTCCTCATTTTTTTTGTCAAAAAAACGTGTTTTTTCGAAAATCGTTCCACTTCCGAACATCAATTTCGCGAAAAATGAAAAAAAATTTTCAAAATTTTGCGCTTAATAATCAGGTATTTACAAAAAAAATGAAAAAAAATTTTCAAAAATATTTGGAGGTAAAGAAAAAGTATTTACCTTTGCACTCCCAAACGGAAACGAAAGGGCTACGAATCGGAAACGAAACGGAGAAACAAAAGTTCTTTGAAAATATTGGAAACAGCGCTAAGTAAAGCAAAAATTTACTTAACAAAAAAAAGAGTAATCAATTCTTTTTAAGATAAGAATCAGAGTTAAGGGATCAAAAAACATAA
>JAITKY010000225.1 GCA_031278135.1 Prevotellaceae bacterium
AAAATAAGTAAAATCGGATTTAACATTAAATAAAAATCACACCCATCCCTGTCTGATGTTTTTCAATGCGAAAAGGCTCAATGGAATACTGGTGAAACCGGTAAAAAGTCTTTGTTTAACGACATGAATTGACAAACTTTGCAAACTTTGTCAATTGAATCTCCCGCTGCAAGAAGTACAATTGCAGTTGAAATGGGAGATGAATTTTTACTTGTAAATAGAGCCTCAAAAAAGATTTAGACTATTCTAATCATTTTTTTTGGATTTTAAAATTATACTTAAATTTGCATCTGATATTTTAATTATATAGTCATGACAGATAAAGGTTTACTTCTTATAATTGATGCGCAGTATGATTTTTGTGACGAAAAAGGCTCATTATATGTTCCGGGAGCCGGAGAAGATATGGAACGGTTGGCATCTTTCATTAAAAGTAATGGAAAAAAGATCAAAGACATTGTCCTTTCGCAAGATACTCATCAGGTTATAGATATTTCGCATCCTGCTTTTTGGACGAATAAAAACGGTGAAAATCCCGCTCCGTTCACGCATATAACAGTCGAAAATGTTGAAAATGATGAGTGGACGCCTCTTTTCGGGAAAGAATCGGGTTTGAAATACCTGAAAGAGTTGGAAAAACAGGGCGAATTTCCTCATGTGATATGGTTCGAACACTGTATCGAAGGAAGTAAAGGCGCTGCAATTGTGGATGTTGTAATGGAAGCAGTGAAAGACTGGGCACGATTCTACAACAAATATTTCATAGTTATCCAAAAAGGGAAAAATCCGTTTACCGAACATTTCGGAATAATGCAAGCCAGCGTACCCTTAGATTATGACGCTGATACAAACCTTAATGTGCCTCTTTTAAATTCATTTGCCGGCTACGATACGATATATATAGCAGGAGAAGCGCAAAGTCACTGTGTTGCCAGCACAGTGAAGCAATTGCTGGATTTTCCGGATATTGCAGATAAAATAATCATTCTTAAAAACTGCATGTCGCCGGTTGCAGGATTCGAACATCTCGCCGATGACATATACCGCAAACTAAAACCCGGTCAATTCGTAGAAGTATGATGTTAAGAATATTAAAATACCACTGGAGGGCTATTTTATGGATTATAGTCATTATAATTGTCTGTCTTTCGCCGGGAAACAAACTGCCCGATGTTTCATTCTTTGCAAAAATACCTTATTTTGATAAAATAGCGCATTTTGCCATGTATTTTATATTTGCGCTTTTCCTGATGTCGGGATTTTCGCGACAATACGGACGGACATCGACGAAAGCGTACGTTTTCAGTTTTATTCTGGCGTTTTTGCCGGGTATTCTGATAGAATTTATTCAGGAAAAAGTCGGACGCAGTTACGACATATACGATATGATCGCTAATACGGCGGGTATAACAGTCTCATTATTATTGTTTAACTTCATCAAATGGATACTCCGGAACATTTTATAGATAAGGATAAATTCGATGCCTTGTTTGTTGAAGACAAAAGTCTGAAGCAGTGGATAAAAGACAATCAAACAGGGATATACACTACAGTAATATTCCATTTGGTAATTTTTCTTGCTCTTGCGCTAAACGAAATACGTACGCGTACAATACAGTCGAAATCAATGGAACTTATCTTTCAAAATGTTGAACATGAACCGGAAATCACTACTGAAGAAGAACAGAAAAAAATCGAGGAAGAACTCGATAAAATGTTGCGCGAAAAGCCAGATCCCGATATCCGGCTACCAAATCTTACCATGAATGCGGCGGCTCAGGGAAGCGAATCGGGCAGAGGACAAGGCCCTGTTTCATTTTTCTCGAACCGTAATTCGTCGTCCATACGCGAAGAAAGAGAAAAGCGAGAAAAAATGCAGGAGGAAAAGAAAAACATGGGCGTCGATGATGTTCCAACGGACGAACCGGCTCATAACGAAGAAAGTCAGGCATATAAAGGACCCTCTGTTGTGTCGTATTATCTGGAAGGCAGAACAGCCATTTACCTTCCCGTTCCTGCATATAAATGTCTCAAAGGTGGCGACGTTATTGTGTTGATAGAAGTCAACAGTCAGGGTTATGTCGTTAGCGCCACAATAGATAAACGAAATTCGAGCAACGATGAATGTTTGCATCGTGCAGCCATAGACGCTGCCGAACGAGCCCGTTTCACTACATTGCAGAAATCAGGAAATCAAAAGGGAAATATCGTATATCGTTTTGTTCCTCAATAAAATAATTATGTTGATATGCAGTTAAATTTACCGGTATTCGAACATAAGATTAAAGATTTGGAAAAGGGGAAAATGATTTTCGACCCTGTCCGTAACAAATATGTCGCACTGACACCCGAAGAATGGGTGCGACAGAATTTTTTACAGTATCTTATTCAAGTGAAAAAAATGCCAAAGAATCTGATACGTGTCGAGATGTCTCTCGAATTGAACGGTTTGGCAAAACGAAGCGATATTGTAGTACATAACCGACAAGGAAATCCTTTACTTGCAGTCGAATGTAAAGCCTCGACAGTGAAAATCACGCAGTCGGTTTTTGAACAGTTAGCGAGATATAATTTGCAACTTGGTGTGCCATATTTAGTGGTTACCAATGGATTAACTCATTTTTGCTGCAAGTTTTCAGACGCAGAACAACAATACTTATTTCTGGAAAATATTCCGGAATATGACCTGCTTTAAATAAATATGCAAATATGAAAACATAAAAAACGTTCTTTTCCGGTTTTTTGACAATTAAATTCCGGTGGCAAAAGTAAATTGATAAAAATATAAATATCTAATTTCAAATTACTTATTTATATAAATTAATAAAAAGTTATCCGGAATAAAATATTTTTGTACTTTTGAAATCGAATCCGGCGGATTGACAGGTCAAATTATCACTGTTTAAAAGCCGTTTAATTAATAATATAGATTAGATTTATGTATATTAAGAATAAAAAAAAATATGTTTTGTTTGTGATGCTTTTATGTTCATATATGGCTGTAGGGCAAAAAGTTATGAATATGAATGAAGGGAAATTCAAGATTGTTCAATTCACGGATATTCACTATGTAGCCACTAATCCGGTTTCAAAAGAATCGTTGAAATTAATTGAGGAAGTTCTTACCGCTGAAAAGCCTGATTTGGTTGCGCTTACAGGAGATATTGTAACCATGAAACCCTGTTTCGAAGGATGGGACGATATTTTGAATACTATCGAAAAATTCAGGATACCATGGGCGGCAGTGCTTGGTAATCACGACGATGAACATGATAAAACTCGGAGCGAAATCATTGAGTACATCTCGAAACGGAAATATTCCTTGTCGGTTGCCGGTCCAGGCGACATCAAAGGCGCAAGTAATTACATTATCGAACTGTCGGACGGAACAACAACAAATTTCCTGTTATATTTCATGGACTCAAATGCTTACAGCAAAATCGAAGGAGTGAAAGGTTACGACTGGTTTGGACACGATCAAGTGGAATGGTATCGAAAGCAGAGCGCCGGATACACCAAAAAGAACGGCGGTGTGCCAATACCGGCTTTGGCGTTCTTTCACATCCCTTTAAACGAATATACCGATATGACTTTGGCGAGAAAAAAGATAGTCGGGGTGAAAAACGAAGTAGAATGTCCGGGCGTAATAAATTCGGGTATGTTTCTGGCAATGAAGGAATCAGGCGATGTGATGGCAACTTTCGCCGGACACGACCACGACAATGATTATATCGGCAATTATTACGGAATATTTCTTGCATACGGGCGTTTTTCGGGAAGCAAAACAATATACACAAACATGACTCACGGCGCAAGAGTTATCGAACTGGCTGCCGGTGAAAAAGGTTTCAAAACATGGATTCGTCTAAAAGACAATTATATCATTAACAAAGTAAACAGTATTGAATTTTAATAAAAAATATTAACATAATGGCAAATTTTTATTCAGACAACAAAGATTTGAAATTTCATCTGGAACATCCATTGATGAATAAAATTGTAGAACTCAAAGAAAAAGGATTTATAGACAAGGATAAATACGACTATGCTCCTGTAAATCACGAAGACGCATTGGACAATTATGACAAAACGCTGGAAATCATCGGCGATATATGTGCAAACATTATCAGTCCGAATGCCGAAAGTGTTGATCATGAAGGACCTCAGGTCATCAACGGACATGTTAAATATGCGCGTGGAACACAGGAAAACCATGATGCTCTGAAAAAAGCCGGACTTTACGGCATGTCGCTTCCACGTGAATACGGCGGATTGAATTTTGCAATGGTTCCTTATGTGATGGCTGCGGAAATCGTTTCGAGAGCCGACGCCGGATTTGGAAATATCTGGGGTCTACAGGATTGCGCAGAGACAATACACGAGTTTGCTTCGGAAGAAATTAAGGACGAATATCTTCCACGTGTATCCAAAGGTGAAACATGTTCGATGGATTTGACTGAACCTGACGCAGGTAGCGATCTGCAATCGGTAATGTTGAAAGCAACATGGGACGAACAGCAAAATACATGGCTGCTAAATGGTGTTAAACGTTTCATTACCAACGGTGACGCTGACATCAAATTAGTATTGGCACGTTCGGAAGAAGGAACTAAGGACGCTCGAGGCCTCTCGTACTTTGTTTACGACAGAAAACACGACAAAGTTAAAGTGCGTCGTATCGAAAACAAATTGGGAATCAAAGGTTCGCCTACCTGCGAACTTGTATTCACAAATGCTCCCGCCAAGCTTGTCGGCGATCGCCGATTAGGTTTGATAAAGTATGTGATGTCGCTGATGAATGGAGCACGTCTGGGTGTTGGCGCTCAGTCTGTTGGTATCTGCGAAGCAGCTTATCGCGAAGCCCTGAAATATGCAAACGAACGTGTTCAGTTCGGAAAAACGATAATCAATTTCCCGGCTGTGTACGAAATTTTGACGCTGATGAAAGCTAAATTGCACGCTACCCGTTCGTTACTATACGAAACATCGCGATATGTCGATTTATACAAAGCTTACGGATTCCTGTCCGAAGACCGGAAACTCACTCCGGAAGAGCGTCAGGCTGAAAAATCCGCTCAAAAAACCGCCGATTTTTTCACTCCTCTGTTGAAACTTTTTTCAAGCGAATATGCTAACGAATTGGCATACGACAGTATCCAGATACACGGCGGTTCGGGATTCATGAAAGATTATCCTATAGAACGTATTTACCGCGACGCCCGAATCACAACGATATACGAAGGAACGTCGCAGTTGCAGGTTGTAGCCGCAATACGGGGAATTACAACAGGTTTCGCATTGAATAAAATCCGCGAATACGAAACGCTGTCATATCGTCCGGAACATGAATATATTAAAAATCAACTTGTTGAAATGACAAACGCATACGCCGGAGCTGTCGAAAAAGTTACATCAACAGCAAATACCGAGTATATTGATTTTCAAGCCCGCAAATTAGTCGAAATGGCAGGGCATATCATATTGACATATTTGTTGCTGATTGACGCTCAAAGAAATAACGAGTACGCTCTTTCGACGGATGTGTTTCTTAAATATGCCGCTTCCGAAAACAGTCTTAGATATTCGTATATCATGAACTTCGATGTCAAGGATTTAGGCTTGTTCAAAAGTGTATTGACGGAAACTGTTTCATAAATCGATTTCGTGGAACTTTCCGGGAAAATAAAAGCAGAGGCATATCGTCTTGGGTTTTCCGCTTGTGGAATAGCCAGAGTTATGCCTTTGGAAAACGATACGGAAAAACTCGATAAATGGTTAAACTCCAATTATAACGGCGAAATGAAATACATGGAAAATCATTTCGACATGCGCCTTAATCCCGCTCTGTTAGTCGAAGGTGCTAAGTCTGTTATATCGTTGGCATACAACTATTATTCGTCGAAAAAACAGGTCGAAGATGCTCCCGTAATATCAAAGTATGCTTATGGCGTAGATTATCACGTTGTTATCAGAAAAAAACTGAATCTTCTGCTCGATTTCGTCCGGCACGAACAGGAAGGCGTCGAAGGCAAAGGATTCGTTGACTCCGCCCCGATACTCGAAAAATCGTGGGCGCAACAAAGCGGAATAGGCTGGCGAGGCAAGAACGGCACAGTCATCATTACGGGTAAAGGATCTTTCCATTTTCTTGCAGAACTGATACTTAACATCGAACTTGATTACGATAATCCGGCGACGAGCAAATGCGGCGCTTGCGTTCGATGTATCGAAAGTTGCCCGACAGGAGCAATTGTCGAACCTTACGTTGTGGATGCCCGCAAATGTATCGCTTACTTAACCATAGAGTTAAAGAGCAAAATTCCTGATTCGTTTAAAGGAAAATTTGCCGGAAGAGTTTTCGGATGCGATATTTGTCAGGATGTTTGTCCATGGAACATCCGTTACGCAACCGAAAACAGTGAACCGAGGTTTGCTCCGTCGCAAAGCCTGCTCGACAAAACAAAAGAAGACTGGAACATCTTGAACGAAGAAGAGTTCCGGTCGCTTTTCCGTGAATCGGCTGTCAAACGAACAAAATTTGCCGGATTGAAACAAAATTTGCTGTTTTTACAGAATTATGATCAAACGAAATTGGTTTGCGAAAAATATAAAGCAGGAAGTTTTCTCAAAATAAAATAGATTGGTATTTATAAAAAAGGATTTCCCGACATAATCGGGAAAAATCCTTTCGTTCATAAAAAAATTCGCAGAACTTTTTTGCATACATTCTTACTGTCTACCGAATAAGTAAGTCACGGTGACAATACTGATTAATTCATTTTTTTAGCATTCAACTTCGATAGAATAGGAATTTTTGTAAGTTGAGAACTCACCGAGTTTGGTGAATAATAATAATCAGACAAGCTATCATAAAAATAAAAATACCATTTTGCGTCCGAAGGAGCTGTGGTGGTCATTTCGTATTCATACGTATTGTTTTCTTTTTCCGTTTCCCTTGTATACACCATGTTCCATCCCTTTTTTAGATGTACATTATCTTTTTCTGTATATGTGTATGTCTCGTCGGGTACGCCATCTCCATCAAAGTCATTAATCTCAGTATAAGTATTAGAACCTGTTACACTTACATTTCCATTCGCATATATTAGGAAACCCTCCCAATCTGCTGTGCCATGGTAAAAATTGCCTACCTGATAGTTCGACTCGTAGGCGTTCAGAAATACCTGCCCGATCTTTACGTTACGATTGCTTACCGTTATACTGTCGGGAATTTCACCTTCGCTTAATGCATTAAGGTACAAGTCGCTGACCTCTTTCGGCAGTTTCAATGTAAAGCCGCCATTGCTGTAAGGAGCGCTTGCCAACATGTAGTCGTCCCACCTTCCATTACTTTTTATGTATTCGATCTCCGCTTTTACAGTGTCAACTTCTCCATTAAAGCTACTGCCGTTTTCTACTGTGGCAGTAATGGTAGTGTCGGCGGTGACGGTTACTGCACATTCATCCGATTTGCTTCCTGCGGAGGCGACAATCTTAGCCGAACCTTTGGCAACTGCGGTAACAAGCCCGTTAACAGTAACTTTAACTTTGGTAGAATCGCTTGTTGTCCATGTAACCGTTTTGTTATCGGCATCGTTGGGCATTACGGTTGCCGTTAGTGTCTCGCTTGAGCCCACATTGAGCGTAAGCTCTGTTTTGTTAAGTGTCACTCCTGTAACTTCAACAGGATCTTTCTCGTCGTTTTTACAGGAGCTTATTGCTACAACCGTAAACAGGCAGACGAGCGCCATCTTAAAATAAAATTTTTTCATTATATAATTATTTATTAGTTATTATACATAAAATAAAAATCATTTTGGGGAAACTCCAAAAAGCCTGTTTGGAGCCCCAAATGTTCTTTTTGGAGCTCCAAATGCTCTTTTTGGAGCCCAAATGCTCTTTTTGGAGCTCCAAATGTTCTTTTTGGAGCCCCAAATACTCTTTTTGGAGCTCCAAATACTCTTTTTGGAGCTCCAAATACTCTTTTTGGAGCCCCAAATACTCTTTTTGGAGCTCCAAAAATGTCTTTTGGAGATCTCCAAGAAATTATGGACATATTTCCGAACTTAACGGAAATATGCTATAATATATAAGTATATGTAAAAAATATAAATGAAAACCTTTTCGATTGTTGGAGAATACCGAAAATGACAATATGTTATAATGTGATGATAGTCAAATAAATGTGGGGGGGGGG
>JAITKY010000280.1 GCA_031278135.1 Prevotellaceae bacterium
AAAGGTCGTGAAATTTATTTACATAGTAATGCATTAAAAATAAAAAAGTTACCAACACCCTCTGACCAAAATTGTTAATAACTACCAGATTTTGAAATTTTTTATGCGTTGACCCTGCATATAACCCCGAGTTGCGTCTTCGACTTGCAAGGGGTTGGGTTAAGATTTAGCCATTTTTTTTAAAGAAATATTTGGGATTAATTATTTTTTTGTAATTTTGCGTCTTTAAAATTTAGACTAAAATATTATAAATAGTTAGAAATTAGATGACAACATTAGAAACACTAAGGACGAAAGCAGGGGTATTTGTTTCAATAGTTATAGGTATAGCTTTGCTTGCATTCATTATCAATGCGGACACACTTGCCACTGCAAGGGCGATTTTTTCATCGGACGATGCTATCGGTAAAATAGCAGGAAATGCTATCAGCAGAGAAGAATTTGAGAATTTGCTGGAGTATAATACCGAACTTTACAAGATTGAATATATGATGTATTCACAGGAAGCCCCGATGAATGACAGGGTTAACGAAAATTTGCAGAATAAGACCTGGCAGGATTTGATCTCGAAATATGTACGAGATTCGGAGTATAAAAAATTAGGTCTTGAGATTTCCGAAAATGAATTGACGGATTTGACCGTAATGGGAACAACTTTGTCGCCGCTAATCACGCAAAGATTCACAAATCCTCAAACGGGAACGGTTGATAGAGATCAACTTCAAAACTTTGTAGGAACTTTAAGCGGTCCGGCTGAAATCTGGTGGATTGAAATCGAAAAACAGGTCACCGACGAACAGTTATTGTCCAGATATTCCCAATTGGATACTAAAAGTAATTATGTCAATTCATTAGACGTTGAACACAGTTTGAATGGAGAAAAAAACAATATCGAATTTTCGTATATTCTGAAAGATTATGCTTCGGTAGCTGACTCGTTAATTTCATACAGGGAATCGGACATCAAAAATTATTACAATAAAAATAAACAGAAATATAAAACAACAAGGTCGAGAGACATCGAATTTGTTGCTTTCACCGTTACTCCTTCGGCCAACGATTATGAAAAAGTAATGTATAAGATGGAAGAACTTCAGACAAAGATGGATACAATCGCTCCATCTGCAATGTATACGTTTGTAAGAAGAAATTCCGATGTTCCTTCCGACAGCACTTATTATAAAAAGGGCGAGCTTCCGGCAGTGTTGGATTCTGTGGTATTCAACAGGAATGTAGGAGACGTATTACCTTATTATCAGGAGGGTAATACATATAATTTGGCGGGAATAGTCAATTTCAGAAATTTACCCGATTCCGTTAAAGCCGACCATATATTGTTCAAACCCGAAAATCCCGCAAATTTCGCAAAAGCCGATAGCATATTCGATCTTTTGAAAAAGGGAGCAAACTTCGCTAATCTTGCCAAAGAATTTAGCGACGACCCCGGATCGGCAGCCAATGGCGGCGAATTGGGATGGTTTGCCTTCAAAAGCATGGTTCGTCCGTTCAGCGATTCATGTTTCTTCAGACCCGTAGGAAGCCTGATTAAAGTCAAAACCCAGTTTGGAACGCACATAATAAAGATTAGAGACGCAAAACTTTATAACAACAAAGTGCAGTTGGCGACAGTCAAGAAAAATGTTACTCCAAGTCAGGAAACATATCAAACATTTTATGCTCAAGCTAATAAAATTGCAGCACAAGGCAAAGGCAGTGTCGAACGATTCAGAGCAGCCTGCGCCGCCGAAGGATTGCAACCGCGTGTGGAAAACAATATCACTCTCGAAAGTAAGTCGATAGCGCAATATCAGCAGGTATCGAACCTGATACACTGGATGTACGAAGCAAAAGAAGGCGATGTTTCCGGAATTTTGGAAATTGATGATAAAAAGACTTATATTGTCGCTACTCTTGTCGGAAGCAGGGACGCCGGAATTGCTCCTGTCGAAAAAGTAAAAAGCCGGATTATACCGGAAATTGTTAAAGAGAAAAAAGCAGAATATCTGATTGCGCAAATGTCGGAAGCCACAAAAGATGCAACGACAATCGACGATGTTGCAACAAAATTAGGCGTTAGCGTCACAAGCGTTTCCCCTGCGATAAATTTTAATAGTTCATATATTCCTACGCTAAGAACAACGGAATATAAACTTTTAGGCGCTGTCGCATCTAGTCCCGAAAATAAACTGTCGGAACCGGTCACTGGAGAAATCGGAGTGTATCTCTACTTCATTACAAGCATTACGGAAAATCCTCAGGCTCAAACCCCCGAGTCTATAAAATCAAGATTGGAAATGAACAATTATTCGACTTTGTACAGAATTTTGTACGAAAAAGCAAATATAGTCGATAACAGAGGCAGATTTTATTAAGAATGGAAAATTAATAAGGTACAACAATACCTCCCCGCAGGGACGACACTTTTTTGAGATATGAGCGATGAGATTTGAGTGAAATCTTAAATAACTAATTAAGTGTCGTCTCTGCGCTACTTTAGGGATGAAAAATAAATAACTTGTAATAGTTTTGTTAATTGTAATCAAATTCATATCCCTAAATCTCTCATTAATTACAAGAGTAGGGTAGGGGAGAGAGCATTGTCATTTGCGCATTAATTAAATCTGTTTTGCAATTTCGACTAAATCATCAAAAAATTTTTCGCCGAATTTTCGGATAATCGGCTCTTTAAGAAACATGAAGACCGGTAATTGTTCTTTATTACCCAAATTTCTTGCCGGTTCGCAAATATGCCACTGGTCATAGTTTAAGGCTGTGATATTGTCGAAATTTTTGATTCGGATAGGGTATAAGTGACAGGAAACAGGCTTGTTGAAAGGGATATCTCCGTTTCTGTATGCCTTTTCGATTCCGCACAGGCATGTTCCGTTGCTCGAAAAAAAAGAGTAAGCACATTCTTCTTTGTCTCCTATTAAAGGAGTTACAAGTTCGTCATCGAAATCGACTGTTGCAACGCCACACTGTTCAATCACCAACAGACCTTCCGATGTGAGATATGGTTTTATTTTATCGATATGATTTTCGATGAGTTCTTTTTCTTCTTTTTCCAGAGGAGCGCCGCTGTCTCCATGTACGCAACAGGCTCCCAAACATTTAGGTAAATCGCAGATAAAATGTTTTTCGAATAAGTCGAAACTTATAATTTTGTCATCTATTTGTATCATACTATACTGTTTAAAATTAAATTATTACATTATTTTTCCAATTTCATCCATTCATATTTGCCGGGGCAGTCGATTGCAGATAAGCTCAAAATCCTTTCGGTAACAGTAGATAGTAAAGCCTCAATATCAACCGGTTTACTGTAAAACGAAGGACTTGCAGGACAAATAATTCCACCTGCGTTTGTCACTCTAAGCATATTTTCGAGATGAATCGAGTTGAGAGGCGCTTCTCTTGTCATCAGTATCAAACGTTTACGTTCCTTCAACATAACATCTGCCGTTCGTGCAATGAGATCGGAAGCAATTCCGGAAGCAATGCGTGCAAGAGTTCCCATCGAACAGGGAGCGATAATCAAAGTGTCAAACGAAGACGAACCGGAAGCAAACGGAATCATAAAATCGTTATTGTCAAATACTTTGAAAGTTTTGTTTACTTCTTTGAGTGCCGGTAACCCGAGTTCGTACTCAAACACTTTCAACCCGTTTGCGCTGAATATCACAGCAATGTTTTCGGGGGAAATATCTGTGTGAAGCAATTTTTTCAGCAATTGATAAGCGTAACACGAGCCACTTGCGCCCGTTATCGCAACAATTGCTTTTCTGCCTTTATTGTCCGGTAATATTTTCATAACGATGATTTTAACTGTTCGTACTGTTCATTAAGCGATTCCCATTTTTCCATTTCTTTGGACAAAGCATTTTTTGTGGTTTCGTATCTTTCGAAAAATTCCAGTTTCGGAGTTTCCCGTGAGAGAAAATCGTTCATTTCCGCCATTTCCGTTTCCAATTTTGAGATAACTTCTTCGACATTTTTTATTTGTAGTTCAAACTTTTTCAATTGTTTACCAATCTCTTTTTTCTCAATATCCCTTTGTGCATCTTTCTGTCCCTGACTGTTTGATTTTGATTCTTTCGACTGTTTCGACAATTCGGATTTGCGTTCGAGTTCGTTAAGATTTTCTAATTTTCTGCGTTCCAAAAACTCATATATCCCGCCCAAATGCTCTTTAACCATACCGTCCTTAAACTCATAGACTTTGTTCACTAAACCGTCTAAAAATTCTCTATCGTGAGAAACCACAATCAAAGTGCCGTCGTATGCCGCCAAAGCGTTTTTAAGAATATCTTTTGAACGCATATCCATGTGATTTGTAGGCTCGTCCAACACTAAGAGGTTGTATGGTTCAAGCATTAGTTTAGCCATAGCAAGACGTGAACGTTCTCCTCCGGATAAGACTTTAACTTTCTTGTCGATATCTTCGCCTCTGAAAAGAAACGCCGCCAAAATATCTCTCAGTTTTGAACGAATATCGCCTGCCGCCACTTTATCCAAAGCATCGTAAACAGTGTCGTCGTCATCCATTAAATCGTCCTGATTTTGTGCAAAATATCCGATTTTGACATTATATCCGATAAACGCTTCGCCGATTTCGGGAGCAATTTCGCCGACAATTATTTTCGAGAGCGTTGTTTTTCCTTCGCCGTTACGACCGACTAACGCAACTTTTTCGCCTCTCTCAACAATCAGATTTACACCCGAAAAAACAATATGTTCGCCGTATATTTTCGCAAGATTCACCGTTTTAAACACATCTCTTCCCGAACGCGGCGCCGGCGGAAATTTGATGTTCAACTTTGATACATCTTCTTCGTCGATTTCGATGATTTCCAGCCTGTCTAACTGTTTTATACGTGACTGTACCTGATTGGCTTTGCTTGCCTTGTAGCGAAAACGTTCGATAAATTCTTCCGTTTTTTCAATCATCCGGCGTTGATTTTCGTATGCCGCCATTTGTTGTTCCCGTCGTTCTTTTCGGAGTTCCACGTACTTGGAGTAGGGGACTTTGTAATCGTATGCTTTTCCTAAAGATATTTCTATTGTTCGTGTTGAGACGGTGTCGAGAAAGGCACGGTCGTGGGAAATAAGAAGCAAGGCTCCGTAATAATTTTTGAGATAGTCTTCGAGCCATTGGATAGATTCGATGTCCAAATGGTTTGTAGGTTCGTCGAGCAACAGGAGACGGGGTTTTGTTAACAAAATTTTGGCTAACTCGATGCGCATACGCCATCCGCCACTAAACTCGGATGTCGGTCTGTTGAAATCGGTTCGCTTGAAACCAAGTCCCAAGAGCGCTTTTTCGGTATCTCCGAGTTTGTCGTTTCCACCCAGAATATGATGACGTTCAGTTGCTTCGTGCAAACTTTCGATAAATGCCGCATATTCGTCCGATTCGTAATCTGTTCGTATAGACAACAGATTGGAAATGTTTTCGATTTTAGCCTCGAGTTCGTTGATGAGGTCAAATGCCGTCATTGTTTCGTTGATTACGCTTTTTCCGTCGGCAATCGTCATTTGTTGCGGAAGATAACCCATAGAAAAATCTTTCGGGACAGAAACATTCCCCGAAGTGGGCTGTTGTATGCCCATAAATATCTTTAACAGAGTAGATTTACCCGCACCGTTCTTGCCTACAAGTCCTATACGGTCGTTTTCATTTATCATGAAATTTATTTCGTTAAATAGGGTGAATCCACCGAAACTTACTGTAACATTATTAGCCGATACCACTATACGTTTTTGCCGCAAAGGTAATCTGAAAATTTCAATCTTCAAAATGGAATGATTATCAATATATTATAAAAATATTTTATTTTTTTTGAACTTTTTTAACATCGTTGTGTTTATATATCAAATTTGGTTTTTCATAGGTTAGTTCAGTTAATAAAGAAGGTAGGCGACCCAATCCTGCCTTCTTTTGTTTTTTTGTTTTTGGGGTCATTATTCTTTATGTGAAAAATTTTAATGGTATAATTGTACAAAAAA
The DNA here is from genome assembly GCA_031278135.1 of Prevotellaceae bacterium. Classification (GTDB taxonomy): domain Bacteria; phylum Bacteroidota; class Bacteroidia; order Bacteroidales; family UBA932; genus JAIRLF01. The sequence continues at coordinate 6,007 of JAITKY010000280.1, forward strand.
AATTGAACCGTCAAACTTTTAGCGAAAAAGAACTCGTTTTGAATTTGAATAGGAGAAGGAAAATCAAAAACCTTTATTTATCATAATGTAAATTATCAGACATATATATATGATATAAATTATTAGACATCAATTAATCAGGATTTTTTTGCAAAATCTTTAGGTATCTCTTTATGGAACTCTAATTTCATTTCATATCATTTTTAACAAGTCTTCAAAACTTATATTTTCGCTATCTTTACGTTCTTCATAAATTTTTTTAAAATACTCATCTTCAATTTCGTCGTCATCTTCATTCATCAATTCGACTATTTGCGTCATTTCTTTTAGCGTGAATGATTTTCTTCGTTTTTTTTGATAGAAAGAAGATTCAGGAATGCCCAATTTTTTGGCGATAAATTTGCCTTTATACCCTGTTTGCCCGAGAATTTCATTTACTTGTGACATAATTTCAGTGTAATCGTTAACGATTTCTTTAACATAACATTTTAATAATAAGACTTTTGTCCTCATGAGATTAACTTTTTTATTCATAAAGGTACAAAAGAAATTCATTGTATGAAAAAAATAACTAATTATCCCATAATATCGCCCAGTCTGGCACCGTTGATTTTGCGTATGGCGATTTCGCATGTTTGTTTTGGGATTTCTCCGTCGGCCTCCACCCTCCCCTACCCTTTTCAAATTTCGTTAATACGTCTAACTCATTCTTTTACATTACTTAATATACTTTCGGCCTGTTTGAACAAATCCTGTTGATTGTATTTTTTGAGAATGCCCGATAAATTGCGCAAGCCATTATACGCAACATACATGTTCTGCTCAATGAACGAATTCGATTTGAACTTTTCGTTCGACCGTAAACGTGAATAATATTCGATTTCCTTTTGATAGTCGTCTATTAGACGCTGTGACAGTGAAATGCCATATTCCGTCAAGCCGGAATAGAAGTAGTTTTCGACTACCGGATTTACGCTGTAGGCATACATCGAATAGACAGCGCTCGAAACGTTGCGCTCCATTTCGGGTAAAACTTCGTGGTATTTTTTCATTAACTGTTGCAGACGGATGGTGTCGCCGGACAAGCGGAGATATTCTGCCAAAGCAAAGAAGGTGTTACGGTAGTGTGGAAGCATCTGTTGTCGAGATGTTTCGTCGAGGAAAATATCTGGGTTGTTTAATCCTCTGAAACGATATTTGTTTACTAATAAGTCGAATGTTTTGGCGACATCGACAGGATGCCGTTGAGTGTTTTCGGGGAGTAACCTCTTTGTTAAGCCTTCTTCGCGAAGGTTGTTGTTTATTCCCATGAAAAAGTCATTGTCGTTACCGCCGTAGTAGATTGGACGGTCGTTGATGTTGTTCGCGGCAAAGTCGAGTGCGCCAAGTTTTGCTCTTGTAATCCAGTTGCCCGACAGTTTGAAGTGGATGTTTGGTGTTATGGATGCTGTATCTTTGATTAAACCCGCTTCGATAAATTTCGATATGTTTACCGGTAGAATGAGTTCTTTGGTCGGAAATTCGGATACGTCGCGTTCGGAATATTTACGGACTGTTTTGCCGCTATAAAACAGTTGTAATGCTTGTTTGAGATTTAGCGATGGGCGTAATTCCCTTATCGGAGCGGGGAATTTTGATTCGCCTGTGATCTGTTCGACGGTTGCGGTCGTCGCTAATGGCGGGGCTTCGTAGGTGCGACTCATCATTTGCGTATAGTACCAGTCGGATTCCAAGTACATGAAATTGATTATTTTGATGTCCCGTCGAACACCTTCGACTTCCTGATTATACCATGTTGTGAAAGTGTCGATGTCGCCAAAGGTGTATAGTATTGCATTTTTATCGCAGGATATCAGGTAATTGTAACCGAAATCTGTAGCGATGTAACGTCCCGAACGGTCGTGGTCGTCCCAGTTTTGTTGCATCATGATTGCCGGAACAGGAAGTCCAATTAATAATGACATTGATGCGGCTACTGTTTCTTTTGTTATTTTTGATAATAATTTGAATATATACACTGTACCTAATCCTATCCATATTGCAAATGCGTAGAACGATCCGGCGTATGCATAATCCCTTTCACGCGGCTCGTCGGGTGTCTGATTCAAGTAGATTATAATGGCTATGCCTGTGAAAAAGAATAATAATGTGACTATTGAGAATCCTTTTTTGTCGTTTTTCAATTGGTATAACAGTCCGAGCAAACCTAATATTAAAGGTATAAAGTAGTATTTGTTTGTGGCTTTGTTTTCGGCAAGATATTTTGGAGGATTGTCCATCGTACCTAAACGGTATTCGTCGATAAATTTTATTCCCGATATCCAATTTCCTCTTGTCGGGTCGGATTTTGAGCCTTGCATGTCGTTTTGTCGTCCGGCAAAATTCCACATAAAGTACCGCCAGTACATGAATCCCATTTGATAGTCGAAGAAGAAATGAAGATTGTCGCGGAATGTTGGATTTGTTCCTTTTATGTATGATTTATATACTTCTATATGTTTGTCTTTCCGGTTGCTCCACATTCGCGGGAAGAGGGTTATTTTTTTGTATTTGACTTCGGAGGTTATGTCTTTTACGTATTTGTTTCCCACCCGGACGTATGTTTTTTTCGAAATGACGTCATATTTATCGGTGTCGGTGTAATATGGGCCTGTCATCAGTGGTGCAGACCCGTACTGCTCACGGTTGATGTATTTTATCAGGGAGAAGATATTGTCGGGTCTGTTCTGATTCATTGGTGTATCGGCAGAGGAACGGATGACTATCATCGCATAACTTCCCATCCCAAGTAAACAGAACGACAGTCCAAGCGCTATGGTATTCAATACGATTTGACGTTTTTTTTGTGTGTAATAGATTATATATGAAAGCGCTGCTATCAATGCCACAATAAAGAACATTAATCCGGAATTTATTGGTAAACCAAAACTGTTTACAAAAAGTAACTCGAACCACGAGGCGATTACCGGTGTCTGCGGTATAATTCCCCAAACTAATACGCCGAGTAAAATGACTGAAATGATGCTTGTCCATATTATTCCTTTTCGAGTTGTTTTGTATTTTTTGAAGTAATATACGAAGACTATTGCTGGAACGACTAAGAGGTTAAGTAAGTGGACACCAATCGATAAACCTGTGATGTAGGCAATCAGTATCAGCCATCGGTTCGACCAAGCATAGTTTGCTTGTTCTTCCCATTTCAGTATTGCCCAGAATACTACGGCTGTTATGAAGGATGATGCGGCGTAAACTTCGCCTTCGACAGCCGAAAACCAGAATGTGTCGGAAAAAGTGTAGGCTAATGCTCCGATAATTCCGCAACTCATTATCATGATGTTGTCGGAAATAGAGTATTCAGTTGTTTGCCTGTTCACAAAACGGCGTGCTAAATGCGTTATGCTCCAGAATAAAAACAGAATTGTGAATGCGCTGCATAATGCCGAAAAAATATTTGCCATCACAGCGACATTTTCGGGCGATGCAAACATTGTAAAGAGATGTCCCATTAATGCAAACAGCGGGGCTCCGGGTGGATGTCCTACTTCAAGTTTGTCTGCCGACAATATAAATTCGCTGCAATCCCATAAACTTGCTGTGGACTCAACGGTTGATATATAGGTAAATGTCGCTATCGCAAATACCAGCCATCCTGTAATGTTGTTTAATTTTTTATAATCCATTTTTTATAATCCTATAATGAATACATTCATATTTTTCTGCGGCAAAGGTAATACTTATTTTATATATTCACGTATTTTTTATATTTTTTTTTTGTTTGAGGCCTCTAAATGAAGGTTTTTGCATGGTTTGTACATACTTTTTTTATATTGCTTTAATGTGTTTATTATAAATAATATAACGATAAAAAACTGTACCGGAATTTCGATTGGAATAAAGATTTTTCGGAAAAAATTTGGAGGTTATAAAAAAAGCAGTACCTTTGCAGCCGCTTTTGAAGGATTCAGTAGCTCAGCAGGTAGAGCACATCCCTTTTAAGGATGGGGTCCTGGGTTCGAGCCCCAGCTGGATCACTCCCCTTTTTTAGAGTGTTTTTTCTGGAAAATGTCTTTGGAAGTTTAAATTTTTAGGAAAAAGTTTGTGAAATTTAAAAAGGAAAAATCCGGAAATTTTTAATTGTAATTAGTTGATTATAAGTTTATGAATTGTATGTGTTAAAAATATTTTATCAAAAGATGAAAAAAAAGATAGAGTCCTATTTCAATTGTCATCAATTTCAGAACTCCTGACTTGGCGCAGATTACACTGTCGCAATTTTAAGATGTCAAATAATACAACGTGCTGATTATTAAAAATAAAATTAAACATTACTGTATTCCCGACATTATTTT
>JAITKY010000268.1 GCA_031278135.1 Prevotellaceae bacterium
TAATAAATTAAAAAAAACAAAAGTAGGCAAAAACTCGGAATTAGACTTTTTCTTTTTCGGAAACTCCTGCCCATTTTTATGCGTTTGTGTGTAATTTCAAAATTTCATGTTACCTTTGCCGAAAAATAAACTCGTAAAAAATTATTTTTAATGAAGAACATTTTATTGATATTGATTGTGACAGGCTGTTTGATTGCCTGTACAGGGAATCCGTCGCACAAAAAGACGGAGATGGACAAATTTGTGGATAATTTGTTGAGCCAAATGACTTTGGAAGAGAAAATCGGGCAGTTGAACTTGCTTTCGATGTGGTTCGACACCACCGGTCCTCGGATGAGTCGGGATGTGGAACAGAAAGTTAAAGACGGGCTTGTTGGCGGCGTATTCAATTTTTGGACGCCAAAGGCTGTGAGGAAGTTACAGGACATGGTACTCACACAGACGCGTCTGAAAATTCCGCTTCTTGTCGGATATGACGTTATCCACGGACATCGCACCATATACCCCATTCCGATTGGGCTGGCTGCAACTTGGGATACCGAAATGATTGAGCGTATTGCTGTTGCCGTTGCCGACGAAGCCACCGCCGACGGGCTGCAATGGACTTTTTCGCCGATGGTCGATATCGCGCGCGACCCGCGATGGGGACGTGTGAGCGAAGGAGCAGGCGAAGATCCGTTTCTGGGCGCCGAAATCGCCAAAGCAATGGTGCGCGGATACGAACAGGGCGACCTTTCGAGACCGACTTCCATCATGTCGTGCGTCAAACACTTTGCACTTTACGGAGCAGCCGAAGGTGGACGCGATTACAACACCACCGATATGAGCCATCTGCGGATGTACAACGAATATCTTCCGCCTTACGAAGCCGCAGTGAAAGCCGGAGCATCGTCGATCATGACCTCGTTCAACGAAATCGACGGAGTGCCTGCCACAGGAAATCGATGGCTGCTCACCGAACTGTTGCGAAATCAATGGGGATTCGACGGATTTGTAGTAACCGACTGGACGGCTATCTACGAAATGGAAGACCATGGTGTCGGCGACAGGGCGAAAGTAACCGAGCTGTCGATCAATGCAGGAGTGGATATGGACATGGTCAGCGAATACATGATCGAGGAACTGCCCGCATTAGTGAAAGCCGGACGTGTGAAAGAATCGACAATCGATGCCGCATGTCGCCGTATTCTCGCAGCAAAGTACAAACTTGGACTGTTCGACGACCCGTATCGCGGGATAAGCGACGAACGCGCAAAAAAGCAAATCATGAGCGCCGACAAACTTGCATTGAGCAAGGAAGCAGCTTTGAAAAGCATCGTCCTGCTCAAAAATGACAAAAAAACGTTGCCGCTCGATGCATCGAAAAAAATCGCTTTTATAGGACCATTAGTGAAAAATCAGCGTACTCTACTCGGAAACTGGGCTGCCGCCGGCGATTGGGAACAAATCATGACACTGTGGGATGCACTGGAAAACAAATATGCCGGCGCTAAATTCCTGTATGCACAAGGTTGTCATTTGGTTGAAGACGGATATATACGCCGGATGACCGACCAGCAAAACGGTAATGTCATAGACGACCGTCCTGCTCAACAACTTATTGCCGAAGCCGTTCAAACCGCCAGACAGGCAGATGTGGTTGTCGCCGTTTTGGGAGAAGCCTACGACATGAGCGGCGAGGCCGCCAGCCGTAGTAACATCAACTTGCTCGACAATCAAAAAGCGTTGCTCAAAGCGTTGAAAGAAACAGGAAAACCGGTAGCGCTTGTGCTGATTAACGGTCGTCCGCTGACGTTGCAATGGGAACACGACAATATTGACGCCATACTCGAAACATGGCTTCCCGGTATGCGTGGCGGCGAGGCTATCGTCGATATTCTGTTCGGAGACGCAAATCCCTCCGGGAAAATCACGATGACATTTCCGCGCAGTGTAGGGCAAATCCCTATCTACTACAACCACAAAAGCACAGGACGTCCGTTTAACAACGACAGTAAATTTACCGTCAAATATATCGACACCGAAAATTCGCCGCTTTATCCGTTCGGATACGGACTGAGTTACACACAGTTCACTTATTCCGACGTGCGACTGTCCGATTCGACTCTGACGGACGGCGGCAACATTACGGCGTCCATTACATTGACCAACAGCGGCGACCGCACCGGCGAAGAAATTGTACAATTTTATGTTCGCGATTTAGTTGGCAGCATCACACGTCCGGTAAAAGAATTGAAAGGTTTTCAAAGGATTGCGTTAAACGCCGGTGAAAGTAAACAAGTGACTTTTTCCATTACGCCGGAATTGTTGAAGTTCTACAATGCCGATCTGAAATGGACAGCCGAACCCGGCGATTTCTTAGTATTTATCGGCAAAAATTCCGATGTGGAAAATAATGCAAGGTTTACACTGAAATAAACTATTTCTTTTTTAACCACAAGAACAAGGGGGGCATAAAGGTTTTTTGAGACCTGACAATTGCGTGTAGAGATATCCATGTTAAAACATGACACGATAGCCGCACAAGTTCCATTACCCCCCTTCACATGATACGGGACGAAACAATAGCAACAGTTTTCGTTAATCAAGTGGCAGAAAGTTCGGAGAACAACCTGTTCACAAAGGTTATTATCTGTACATGAGTTCAGAACCGTGCAAAGTAATAGATTACATACCGGAACAATACCGTCTGATTCATCCGTATTTTCGCCATCGGCGTTGATGATTTCGACATGCACCGATATTACTTTGAAGTCGTCGGAAGCGATAATTTTTATCTCGTCGCCGGCGTCCCCTGCATATCCCGACAAATCAATCTCTTCGATATCGGGAGCGTTATAGAAGTCGGCTACAGTGACATTGTATGCTGTAAGTCCCTTCTTTTTCTTTGTTACGGCATCGTACTGTTCCCTGATTTGAGGGTCGTCGATTGCCCCTTTGGCATAGATAGTCGCCTTTTGAAATCGTTTACGCGATTTTTTTTTGCTCTTCGGAGGGATTGTCGCTATACTCCGCAATTTTTGCAACTGTCGTTTTACCGTTTCTCTGGCGAAATATTAACAGATCGCCGACTTTTCCACTTAACCCGTAGGTTACTACATTGTTTTTTGACTATGCCATAATCTTAAAATTTAATCTATTATTATACATTGAATTATCTTTTTCAGGTAAATACATATTAAAATTTATTTTATGCTTTCATCAAGATCCTCATAAAAAACATTTGAAATGCACCTACAATATTTTCAACTTGCACAAAAATAAATTTTATTACTATCTTTGTGCGATTTTTTTAATAATAACATTGGATTAAAATGGAAACATGGATTAAAAGTATCGGTAGGGAGATTTTTCATACTAATATTTTGGTAAATATCGAATTAGACGATGCTTTGGGTAGCGAATCGAAAGCATTTTACCTGCTGGGATTTAAAACTTTGGAAAAAGAATGAATGAATAAAAAATATAAAGCGATTATTTTCGATTTGGATGGGACTCTGATAAATTCCATTCCCGACATCGCCGATTCGATGAACGAAGTGTTGTCGGCGTATGGTTATCCGCAATACAGTCATAATCAATATAAATACTTTGTTGGCAACGGAATAAGGCGGCTTGTAGAACGATGCGTTCCTCCCGAATATGCAACGCCCGAAAACATAGCAAACATTTTCGGGACAATGATTGAGGTTTACGGGAATAATTGTGTAAATAAAACACGTGTGTATGAGGGTATTTACGAATTGTTGGACGTTTTGCCGGCCAAACGGGTGAAAATGGCGATTCTGTCGAACAAAACCGACAGTATCACGCAAAAAATATACGACAAACTGTTTCGTAACAATCATTTCGAACTCGTTCTCGGCGCTACGGACAGTTTTCCCAAAAAACCGAATCCCACATCGGCTCTTTTCGTTGCCGGAAGCCTCGCTGTTGCTCCCGACGAAGTTTTTTATTTGGGCGACACAAGTATCGACATGGAGACAGCCTATGCTGCAGGTTTTTTTCCGGCAGGAGCGTCTTGGGGATTTCGTCCGGCGGACGAATTGCTCAGTTTCGGAGCAAAGTTTATTGCAGACAGTCCAACCGATTGTTTGCGTTTTTTTTAACTTTAAACACAAAGGATTACACAAAAAAACGCAATGTATATTTGTATATTTGAATATTAGTTAGTACTTTTGCGCCGCTAAATTAATGTTAATTTAATTGATTAATAGAAATGACAATTGATAATAACAACCGTATACAGAAAAAGAAAAATTTCTTTAACCGCAAATCTTTTTACCTCCTTTTGGGGGTAATATTGGGAGCAGGGGCAGTGGTTTCATTATACCTGACTTCGGTGTATTTTTCGACCGATGAATCGTGTATGATATGCCATGTACATCCGCATGTCGAAGACAGTTGGAAAATATCGAAACATGTAAATAACGCGAGCGGAACAAAAGTTCACTGCGTTGATTGCCATTTACCTCCCAAAAACAATACGTGGTCGCATTATACTGCAAAAATGAAACTTGGCATAAAAGATCTTTGGGGATACGTCGCCAAAGACAGCGCCGATTTCGACTGGGACAGACTGTCGGGGCTCGAAACGGCTGTAACATATATCCCCAACGAATCGTGTAAGGAATGTCATGACAACCTGTTCCCCACCGGAATAACCGACGACGCTGTTACTGCTCATTTATATTATGAAGAAAATGAGACAAAACTGAATCTGCAATGTATCAGTTGCCATTTGGACGCCGGACACCATAATCCGAATTATAAACACGCCAAATTGACTTTGGGCGAAAACATATTAGACAGAGATACAAGCCTGTATTACAAAACATCTGCCGAAATCACCGGCTTTAAGAACTTCACCGAGCAAATCCCCGGCACTCCTGTAGCCTTCGGAATGATTGCTGTTCCCGGCGGTTCGTTCAAGATGGGCAGCCCCGGCAAAGAGCCGTTCCACAAAGAAGACGAAAGTCCTGTTCATACGGTGACAATCAGTCCGTTCTTTATGTCCGAGATCGAAGTTACATGGGATATGTACTGGTCGTTTTATTCGAAAACGATGAGCGAAGGACGTATTCCTCCCGAAGACGTGTATGCCAACAACAGCCGTCCGGATGTCGATGCCATTTCGGGTCCAACACCTCCATTCGGATTACCCGATCAGGGTTGGGGCGGAGGCGAACGTCCTGCAATTACAATGACACACTATGCCGCAGAAACGTTCTGTCAGTGGCTGTCGCAAACAACCGGTAAAAAATACCGCCTCCCGACAGAAGCCGAATGGGAATACGCTGCCCGCGGAGGCGCCGAAACTCCTTACTTCTTTGAAGGAAACCCCAAAAAATTCTCAAACGAGGGTTTTTGGAGAAATTTTTTCGACGCCGATACCGATGTTATTTCCCAATATGTTATATACAGCAACAACAGCAAAAGCCGGACACAGACGCCCGATGCCGTCGATGCAAATCCTTTCGGACTGAAAAACATGCTGGGTAACGTAATGGAATATTGCGCCGACAAATACGATGCTCAATACTACAGCAAACTCGGCGACAATGCGTCCGACCCGCTGAATACCGAAGGCAACGAATGGGTAGTGCGTGGAGGAAATTATCTTTCTGATGCAGCAGATGTTCGATGCGCCGCACGCGATTTTTCAAAACACGATGCATGGCTGAAAACCGATCCTCAACAGCCCAAAAGTATCTGGTGGTACTCGGATGTTCGCAGTATAGGTTTCCGTGTTGTTTGCGAATTACCCGAACAGTTGAAACAATGAAAAAGATATTTAAAACAGGATTATTGCCCAAAGTAGTGGCAGCCATCATTTCAGGGCTTGTTTTGGGAAGTTTTGCCGACGAATGGATTGTGAAGATTTTCGTAACTTTTAACGGTTTATTTTCCGAATTTTTAAGATTTTGTATTCCGCTTATAGTCGTCGGCCTGGTAGCGCCCGGAATTGCCAGCATGGGTAAAAATGCCGGACGATTACTGATTATCACAGTCATTTTGTCGTATGTGTTTACGTTGCTTTCGGGATTTTTCTCTTATTTTTCGTGTAGCGCAGTATTTCCTTCGCTACTTGACGATAGCAGTTTCATATATACGAATGTGCAAAATCCTGAATCCGGAAATGTTTCGCCATATTTTTCGCTAAAAATAGAACCCGTATTCAGCGTTATGACTGCATTGTTGCTGGCATTCGTCATCGGTGCAGGGAACGCAATCGGTAAAGGAACGGCAATAAAATCGGCAATGGAAGAATTTAAGGCAATAATCGAAAAAGTGATTACAGTGATTATAATCCCTTTGCTGCCGATATTCATCTTCGGTATATTCCTGAACATGAGTTATTCGGGAGCTGCATTCAAGATTATTTCCATTTTCGGAAAGATTATACTTGTGATTTTCGTATTGCATATCCTTTTGCTTGTCATCATGTTCAGTATTGCCGGAGGAATTGCCAAAAAGAATCCTTTCAAACTGTTATACACGATGATGCCTGCATATGTGACTGCTTTAGGCACATCTTCGTCGGCGGCAACCATTCCGGTAACTCTCAATCAGGTGAAAAAACTCGGAATAAACGAAGATATCGCCGGTTTCTGTGTTCCCTTATGTGCAACGATACATTTGTCGGGCAGCACGTTGAAGATCGTTGCGACCAGTCTGGCAATATGTATTATGACGGGTTTATCGCACGACATTCTGCTGTACTCCGGGTTTATCATGATGCTGGGAATAATGATGATAGCGGCGCCGGGAGTTCCGGGCGGAGCAATCATGGCATCCGTTGCGATATTGCAGTCGATACTTCATTTCGACGATAATGCTGTCGGGCTGATGATCGCTCTGTATATTGCTATCGACAGTTTCGGGACCGCCTGCAACGTCACCGGCGACGGAGCCATAACAACAATAGTAAACAGATTAAAGCATCTCAAATAATCTCCCTGTGTTTTTTGACAGAACATCCCGAACAATCAGTGCAATTATACGCGGACTTAAAATTGATGTTACAAAACAATTTGAGCGGCGTATTGTCGTGCGTACTGATAATAAAGGAAAGAAAACGCCCTATTAATTGCCTTATCCGCAAAAAAGAGATTCGACTTACGCCCGAAGAGGCTATCAGGTAAGTTTTACCAATCTTTATGCCATTTATGTTATCATTAAAGATTACATCGCCAACGAATATGATAAAAAAGGTGATTATTCTGCATATGAAGGTGTGTTATTCAATAAACTTTTTGCACGACAGCGAAAACAACGATCAGTCGTTTCATTGTGAACAGCAAGGAACGAAGTAGAAAAGGGAGAGATGACAGTAATTTAACCAAAAACTAAACATTTTAAATTTTTTTTTTGTCTCAATACATAATCATAATATACTGTATATCTATGGTTTCAATACACACAAAACAGCGATAAACAGTATAAAAATCGAATAGGAACAAAATTTTCTTTGTTTTGTTTTGCAGATTCAAAAAACTGTTTTACCTTTGTATTCGTATTTGGTTTAAAGATGTAGTAAAAAACATTGGATTATGTATACTTTTTCTCATAAAGACTTGACATACGACAAAAAAAATCGTAAAAGTTGATAAATTAATCAACCATAGAGAGAGAGAGAAAAAAAAAAGAAAGAAAGAGAGAAAGAGAT
>JAITKY010000279.1 GCA_031278135.1 Prevotellaceae bacterium
TAACTACGTGAAACAATCGACCTCACCTATACACGACGGCGCAGTGGTGATGAATGGCAAAGCCATATACGAAGAGGACAACATACCTCTTGGTTCCTATCACGGCGTTAATGCCAAAATAGTGAAATTCACTTACACGACGGATAGCGACGGTTGTCTGAAAGGAAAATCGTACAACATGGTGATTGTGCTGACGGAAGATATAACGAGGTAACTATGAAGTATGAACGATGAAGGCGTCAAATATGCATAACCCCGAACGCTAATTCTGATCAGAATTTACAGGATTAACAGGATTGTACAGAATTCTGATAATTCTGATCAGAATCAAATTAAAAATTTTAGTGTAAATTTGCACAATATTTATAAGGATTTATATTATGTTATATTTTAGGAAACTTATTATTGCACTTATCTTTACGAACTTTGTCGGCGGTATTTTTGCGCAGTCGAAAGACTTCGATATTACCAAAAACCTGGAAATTTTCTTCTCTGCTTTGCGAGAATTGCAAAACAATTATATCGACAGTCTCTCGACGGAACAGTTGGTAGCATACGCATTGAACGGGATAACGGATCATCTTGATCCATATACAAAATATGTCCCTGCAGAAGAACAAACCGATTTTGATTTCCAGACTACCGGAAAATATGCCGGAATCGGGTCGCTGATTCAGAAAGATTCTGGCTGTATTCTTATTGCCGGACCATATAAAAACCTTCCTGCCGACAGAGCGGGATTGGTTGCCGGAGATAAGATTCTGGAAATTAACGGCCAGAGCGCTGCCAACATGAATGTGGAAAAAGCGAGTAGCCTGTTGAAAGGCGATGCGAATACCGTTGTCAACTTGAAAGTCAGGAAACTGCGAACCGGTGAATTGATGGAACTGTCTGTTACCAGAGAAAACATACGTATGCCAAGTGTCCCGTTTTCAAAGATGTACGATAACGGTATCGGTTATATACGTTTTCCTTCGTTCACGGTCGGCAGTTGTAACGAAATTCGTAATGTGTTGACAGAGTTCAGGGCTACCGGCAAGTTGAAATCACTCGTACTCGACATGAGAGGCAACAGAGGCGGTCCGTTAATTGAGGCTGTTGGCATTCTTAATCTGTTCTTGCCCAAAGGATTAACTGTAGTAACATCATCGGGAAAGAAAAAAGATACCGAAGAGAAATACGTCACACGCGAAAATCCTGTTGAACCCGATTTACCTTTGGTTGTTTTGGTTGATAACGGTTCTGCTTCGGCGTCCGAAATTGTTTCCGGAACAATTCAAGACCTCGACAGGGGCGTGATTGTCGGCACAAATACATTCGGAAAGGGTTATGTCCAAAGTGTTCGTCCGATAGGGTACGACACTCAACTAACATATACTATAGCAAAATATTACATACCGAGCGGACGATGTGTACAGGCGCATAATTTTGCAACGTTCAGCAGCGATGGCTCTGTGTCATTCATTCCCGATTCGCTGAAAAAAGAATTTCGAACAAAAAACGGACGTAAAGTGTTCGATGGAGGCGGAGTTAAACCCGACGTCGTAATCGATGGAGAAGAGTATTCGCCAATGGCAGTCAGTTTGATACGGAAAAATTTGATATTCAAATATTCAGTCGAATATTTCAAAAAACATCTCAACGTGGATACGCCTGATAAACTTGATCTTACTGAAAGTGACTATCAGGATTTTATCAATTATTTATCTAATAAGGAATACGATTATCAAACAGCGTCGGAAATAACGATGAGAAGATTGATTAACATCGCGAAACAGGAAAAATATTACGATAATGCAAAAGAAGTTTTCGACACGTTAATGACACTGTTGAAACACGACAAGTCTAAAGATCTCAAAATAAATCAGGAAGAGTTGATTTCGATTTTAAGGGAAGAAATATCGGAACGGTACTATTACGAGGCAGGACGTCTTGAAGCATTATTGAGAAGAGATAAACAGTTTGACGAGGCTTGTGATATTCTTAATAATACAGAGAAATACAATAATATTCTGAAATGATAATTTAAAAATAATACAATTATGGGACGATATTTGGATCCGAAAAATGATATACCGTTTAAACGTGTTTTTGGGGAACACCCCAATTTGTTGAAAAGTTTTCTTAATGCATTGTTGCCGTTCGAGAACGGACAGCATATTGTCAATCTTAACTATTTACCGGCAGAACTTGTTCCGGAAAATGCGAAGATAAAAGATTCAATTGTGGATGTTCGTTGCACAGATAATTACGGCCGTCAATTTATTGTCGAAATGCAGATGTATTGGAGCAAATCCTTTTCGAAACGGATGGTTTTCAATGCGTCCAAGGCTTATATCAAGCAACTTGCCAGTGGCGTAGAATACAATTTTCTGCAATCGGTCTATTTCTTGGGAATTATCAACGAAATCTTCGACAAGAAGACGTCGGAATACTATCATCATTTCAAAAGTATCAACTGCAAAAACAGCGATGAAGTCATCGAAGAAGGGCAGGAGTATGTGATGATTGAATTGCCGAAATTTACGCCGAAAAGCATAACTGAAAAAAGGATGGCTGTATTGTGGTTACGCTTTCTCCGCGAAATAAAAGAATATGAATATATCGAACCGGCGGTGGAACTGATGGAAAACAAGTACATTCGTCAGGCAATAGAATTGTGCGAAGAAGGAGCGTATAACGAAAACGAAAAACTTGCATACGAGCGTTATTGGGATACTATTCGTAAAGAAAAAACCGCACTCGCCGACTCGAGAGCGGAAGGAAAAGCGGAAGGAATCGAAATAGGAAGAGCAGAAGGAATCGAAACAGGAAGAGCAGAAGGAATCGAAACAGGAAGGGCGGAAGGAATCGAAACAGGAAGGGCAGAAGGAATCGAAACAGGCGAGAAGCGAGGAAAAGCAGAAGAAAAAGAAAACACAGTCATAAAAAGTTTCAAAAACGGTGTTTCACTTGATATTATTTCTTCTATAACCGATTTGTCGAATGATGAAATAAACACTATTTTGAAAAAATATAAATTGATATAAGCAATTGATGTGTTTTAGAGTTAGAGATGTATTTTTTTGCTTTTTTGTATTCTGTGTAACATTGTTATGTTCATGCAGTTCAACACGGAAAGTTCCCGACGGCAGTTATCTGTTGGTAAAGAACAAAGTTGTTGTTGTCGATAAGAATAACAGACTGTTATCTACCGACGAAATTCAGTCGTATATCCGTCAGCGACCGAATCGCAGAGATATGTTCAAATTTCATTTGCGACTGTATAACATTGCAGGAAAAGATACTGCGAAATGGTTGAACCGTAAATTCCAGTCATGGGGTGAAGCACCTGTTATCTTCGATTCCATTTTGGTTCAATACAGTATCGGCAATATCAAAACATATCTGCGGAATTTGGGATTGTATAATGCAACGGTCAGCGATTCTGTCGTTTATAAGAAAAAAAAGGCTATCGTATATTACAATATCCAACCCGGAAATTCGTACATCATAAAAAACATCGAATATAACATATTCGATACTGCGATAAAGAAAATCATCGTAACGGATACTGCTCGATTGCGGCGCGGGCGGCGACTGTCAGCCAACATGCTCGACCGCGAACGTGAAGCCATTGTTCGCCGATTGCGAAACAATGGTTATTATACTTTCAACAAAAGTTTTATCACGTTCAAAGCCGACACTGCCACGGAAAACATGGAAGTCAATCTGAAAATGACAATTCCGGCCTTTATAAAAATGGAAAACGGCAAAAAAATCGAGACTAATTATCCTGTGTATAAGATCAATAATGTTTATTTCTACACAAACTACAATTCTTTGCTTGCCGTCACCGATTCGACTTATACAAAAGCGTTCGACACCCTGCAATACGGCGATATGTATCTGCTATATAAAAATGACAGGAATCTCAAGCCGGGAGTTTTGTCGCGTGTTAATCTTTTCGAAAAAGGCGACGTTTACAGCGAAGACAAAGTTCAAAAAACGCACAATAATCTTTCAGGGTTGACGCTGTTCAAATCCATAACAATACAGTTTCGCGAAGCAGGTGAAGGAATTATCGATTGTATGGTACTTTTGGATCCGCTCATGATACAGTCCTACGAGGTTGATGTTGAGTTATCGACGAATGCGTCCAATATGATTGGCTTTTCGCCGGGTCTCAGTTACAGGCACAAAAATCTGTTTAAGGGTGCCGAAGTTTTCAATCTTGATTTCAGGGGTGTGTTTCAGCGCAGTTTTGGCGTTTCACATATGTCGTCGCAGGAATATAACGGTGGCGTTTCGTTCGATATTCCACGTTTTTTGATGCCTGTGTCGATAGGATATTTTAAGACCCAGGTCCCTCACACTCAATTCAGTACATCGTATGTATATCAGCAGCGTCCCGACTATACGCGTGCAATAGGAAATTTCCGCTTTGGCTACAGATGGAAAAGTTCGCAAACCAAAACTTTTCAATTTAATCTTCTCGATTTTAACATGATAAAGATGTACGAATTAAGTCCCGAATTTTATGCAGGAATTAATAATCCTTATCTTAAAAACATGTATTCCAACCACTTTGTACTCGGAATGACGGGAACATTCATCTACAGCAACCAGCCCGAAAACGGACGAAACCGCTGGCGTCGGGAAAGTTTCTGGAATTACAGAATCAACGGCGATGTAGCGGGAAATATCATTAGCCTTTTCAACCGGGCAATGTCGGAAGATCGGGAATTAGGCAGACTTATAGCAGGAATGCCATACAGTCAATATATTAAGGGCGACATGAATCTGGTTTACGATCGTCCTGTCAATACAGCGAGTTCGATGGTTTTCCGGTTCTATTTCGGAATCGGGAAGGCATACGGGAACTCTCTTTCGATGCCTTTCGAAAAACTGTTTTATGCGGGAGGAGCGAACAGTCTGCGAGGCTGGCAAGTGAGAAGTGTGGGTCCGGGTTCGGCTTTAATCGATTCTATTGACGTCTTTCCCAATCAAGTCGCCGATATGAGGATTGAGTTGAACGCCGAATACCGTTTTCCTCTGTTCTGGAAATTTGAGGGCGCACTGTTTGCCGACGCCGGAAACGTCTGGAGTTTGAGCGCTTTGGATACACGCGAAGGCGCACGGTTCAGTTTCGACCGTTTTTATAAAGAAATCGCAATGAATACCGGACTGGGTCTAAGACTGAATTTCGATTATTTTATTCTGCGATTAGACTCCGGATTCAAAATCCACGACCCCGAATTACCCTCAGGACGCCGGATAATTACTCCTGACAAATGGTTTAACACTGATAATTTCAGCCTGCACTTCGGAATAAATTATCCATTTAACTACTGATTGACTACGAGATTGTATGCCGGCAATGTGGTCATTTTCTGATATAGAAAAACAGTATCAGTCCGTATATTTCGAGACGTCCGGTGATCATCAGGATTGTCATCAAGATTTTTCCGGGAGCCGTCATAGAATCGTAGTTTCTCATCGAACTAAAATCGCCAAATCCTGCGCCGACATTGGTTAAAGATGCGAGAACAGCAGAAAATGACGACAGCAAATCGTAGCCCATTGCCGTCAAGATAACCGTTGCGACAAACAGTATGAACAGAAAAAGAAGAATAAACAGCAACACCGAATTGATGATGTCCTCATCGACAGTGTTTTTACCGACTTTGACCGGTATAATTGCTTTCGGATGCTGTTGCCGTCGTATCTGGACTTTAAGCGTCTGAAAGAATATGTATATTCTGTCAACCTTTATTCCTCCTGTTGTGGAACCGGCGTTGCCACTTTGAAGAACAAAAAACACAATGATAATAAAAGCCAATGGCGGCAAAACCGCAGAATCAATCGAAGCATATCCGGTTGTGGTGGTGTACGAAATCACCTGAAAAGCGCTGTGCAGCAACGATTCTTTGAAACTGTCGAACACACCCGACAACCACAGGTTCAGTGTCACAATGATTATTCCCACTGCGACCGAAGCGAAAAAGTAACGTATCACGGGCGAGCTGAACAGTTTGCCGGATTTGCCGCTTATTGCGGAGTATAACAGTCCGAAATGTATTGACACTGTAAGCATGAATATCATTGTAATGATGTGTATCCATGGGTTTTCGAATGCGGCTATACTTTCGTTTTTTGTCGAAAATCCGCCTGTAGCGACAGTCGAAAACGCGTGATTCAGCGAATCGAACCAGTCCATTCCTGCAATCCGGTACATAATGAAACAAAGTAGCGTCGCTCCGAGATATACCGATAATATTATCGACACGGTTTCCTGCGTTTTGTAGATGAAATTGTCTTTTGCCAAAGGTGAAATTTCGGCTTGCGACAGGCGTGTTTTATTCATTTTCATTGCCGGAGCAAGCAGCATGGCAAACAAAACCACGCCTAATCCGCCCATCCAGTGGGTACACGACCGGAAAAACAAAATGCTGCGCGGCAAATCTTCGGGCGAATATAAAATCGTTGCTCCGGTAGTCGTATATCCCGAAACGCTTTCGAACCATGCGTTTACTATCGAAAATTCGCCTCCCCACATCAGGTACGGCAAAACGCCGAACAAACACACCGCCGCCCACGAAACAATCAGAATACCATAAACTTCACGAATGTTGATATACGAATCGTGAGGAATGAATATCAGCGGAAAAACGCCGACCATCACCGAAATAAAAAAACTCAAAAAGAAAGCAAAATATGCGTTATCGCCCTCATTACAAAGGGAAATAATCATTGCCAACAACATAAAAACAGAGTTTATCAGCAAAATAAATCCGCCATATCGTAGAATTACGCTTAATCGCACAATATATCAATTTTGTTTATTAAAATTAAAAACTCCAGTCGATTCCTTCTGTTTTGTATTAGAAATCAACGATTTTATTTCCCTGTTCAAATCATGTATTTCGTCGCGGGTATCGATTTTTACATTATACGGTTGCTTGTTAACCGAATATTCTTCGATACCTTTGATTATTTTCAATACAGGATTGATAAAATAGAAGCTGATGAAATAATTGAAAAGAATAATGAGAATTAAACCGACAGCAACAGCAACTATCAGAGGAATTACCATCCGGTAGAAATTGGATGTGATCTCGGCGGAATTGTTCGAAATAGTGTTTCGATTCAATATTGCGAGATTGTTTGCCGCTTCGCTAAACGATTCGTATGCCGGACGATACAGGGTGTTAAACCATTCGTTACGTTCTTCCGCCCTGCCCACCATGAACAACGAATCGAGCAAAACCGTATTACATTTGAACAGTCGATATTTTGAACATAAAGTGTCGAACATGTTTTTTTCCTCCGGCATGGTAATATTTTGCAGGATAAAATCAAGGTGTCTGGTATATAACATGTCGTTGAGAATAATTCTTGCATTTTCGCCTTGCGAATTGTCGTGCATTATGTCAAGAATTTTCCATGTTTGTCTTTTTGCCTCGTCGAAAATCTGTTCCGAAGCCTCAATACTGCGGATATTATTCGCATTAATATCGGTTACAGTCCGCTCGATTTGTTTCAACTGAAACAAACTGATCATCCCTGATGTGAACAAAATCAAGCCAATAACAATAAATCCCAAAAATATTTTTTTCCTTATACCCATTAAACTACAAGATAAATCGTAGCGCAAAGGTAGATGAAAATATGGAAATACACAAATATGAATGGGGTATACGACAAAATTCCCTATAATCAGAATGGAATAGATCGCAAAAAAGCAGGGACGGCACTTTTCCATAGATTTATTTCAGCTTAAATCTTGCTCTCAGCAATATATTTGCCGGACGAAGGTTGTATGTATAATAATAAGTACTCACATTGCTATATGAGGCTGATACATATTGTTTTGAATTGAAGATATTATTAAACTCGAGTTCCAGATCGAGTTGTTTCTGTTTGAATTTCACTCCGGCATCGGCAAAACTTGTGTAACGGTCGCCATTGATAATTGTGCTATTGTACTGATGTTCGGCGCGGAAAATCACAGTAAGCATTTTAGTTGGAAAGATATTGACTTGCATGTTTTGCGAGGTTTCTCTTATCGGGGAAAAACGTTCGGGGCGTTCTATCGCGAAACTTTTGTTCTGTCTCCACAAAAACGAATAATTTATTCCAATAAAAAAAACGGTACGGCATTTATAATTGAACCGGCGACGTATCCCTGTGAACGATATTTAATAACCTCGTTCTGTATCAATTGTTCGCCTCCATCCTCGCTATATTCACCCGAGATGAGCAGAGTCGTCTTCAAAAAATTCAACCCTTTACTTGCGCCGAAATTTATCCGGAAAGCATCTGATTCCGTTGGTTTGTCGACAGTTGTTTTAACACTCATGACACTCTGATAATTATAGCACTAGAGCAATTTTTCCACGAACGGCTGTAATTTATTCCCGCGTTGATAAATAAGGCGTTAAAAGCGTTCCGGTATCCTATGCCCATACCTGCGTTTTCCGAGCGAAATTCGAACAGCCGGTCAACGGTGTTTTTCAACAAATTTCTGTATCCGTGCAAGTCCCGCCATTGCAGAAAGGGCAAGGGTTCCTTTGGCAGCATCTTTCAGTTTCAGATTGATAGCGGCCTGGTCGGAAAAACTCCGGTCTTTAAGCGCTTTTATCGGTTGATGATTTTCCATTATCTGAACAATGGCAACGTCTTTTGCCGAGATATTGTTTGTTGCAAGTCCATACCGTCCTTGCAGCAAATCTATGTTTTCTATATAAAATTTGTTGATATCCTTGCCATTATATTGTATTCTGCCGTTTTCATAGACATAAATGCAGGGTAATTTTTTCAGTATGTCCCCGATGACACGGTCGTTTTATCCAGAATATGCAGCTACCGAATAATCAAGAGTATCGCCGGTGCGACGTATCTTCATTGGACTAACCTTTATTTCCTGCAGTTCCAGCGGCGTTTCGTCGATAACGAAATCCACTTGTCTGGAACGGTTAACGACCGTTTGTCTGTGTTTGCCGATGTTTATTCCGCTTGCAGTGATGGTGATGCTGTCTGCCGTCTGCCGTGCCTTTATATTTCAGATTATAGTTGCCGTCTTTGTCTGTTGAGCCAAACACAAGTTAATAATAACAGTATTCGTTTCATATTTAATATGTAATAAATACTTCTTTATTGCCTGTATTTGTCTGGTATTTTATTGCCAAAACGACAGTTTTGGGATTTGTAATTTTGTCG
>JAITKY010000005.1 GCA_031278135.1 Prevotellaceae bacterium
CGGTGCTGAATCGCAGTAACTCCGTCGATATCCCCGACTTTACACGTGGCGAATGGAAAAACGCTAAACCATGGCAAGTCATAGATATGGAAACAGTGTTCTGTTGAAAATTAATTTGCTTTGTGGAAAAGGTGGTTAAAAACTACGAAGTCGCATAAGTTACACAAAGGGGGGAGAACGCTTGCTTTGTGGAGAAGGTGGTTAAAAACTACGAAGTCGCATAAGTCCTTCGAATTTACGGACTGCTAATTCTGATAAGAATTGACAGGATTGTACAAAATTCTGATAATTCTATAATTCTGCCAATTTTGATTTGCTGTACGGTTTCTTCCGTCCGCTGGGCAAACAGTTTAACGATATCTTCCCCCTTTGAAGTTAGATAGCAATACAGCATCCACTCTAAGATTGAACGGCGAAACAGTACGGCAAATTGGGTTTGGCGCTTTCCCTTCTTTGATTATTACGATGTAATCTTTCAAATCTCTCATACCCACCAAAGCGATGGAAACAGGAAACTTTCCAATTCCGCGATTAGCAAAACCTCCACGTAACTGTCTTAAAAAAACTGATTATTGTTTCATCAATAAGTACATCCACTTCGTCGCATAAAAAATGATTTGCCCATCGAATATCGATGCCAATATATACAAAATCTTTTTCATTTCTGTTTTTTATAGATTAGTAGTCAATGTTTCCACATTGGCGAGTGAAATAACAGATAATACATATTTGCACATTTGTTGCTGTATTTTTATTGCTTCATTTGCGGCAGCGTCGGCGAATTTTTCGGTTTTATCGGCGTATAATATTGCTCTCGACGAGTTTACTAACAATCCGCAAATGCTGTTCATTCCGTATTTTACGACATCTTCGAGACTGCCGCCTTGCGTCCCAATTCCCGGAACAAGTAAAAAATGGTCAGGCACGACAGTTCTGATTCTGGCAAGCATTTCCGTTTTTGTCGCTCCCACCACATACATTGTGTTATCGATGTTGCCCCAGCCTTTCGATATCTCCAACACCCTTTCGAACAGATAGTTTCCTTTACCGTCGTCCATATATTGAAAATCGTTTGCCGAAAGATTTGAAGTCAGAGCAAGCAACACGCTCCATTTTCCGGAAAAATTCAGAAATGGCTCGACAGTATCTTTTCCCATGTATGGTGAAAGCGTTACAGCATCGAAATCAAGCGTTTCGAAAAAAGTTTTCGCATACATTTCCGAAGTATTACCGATATCGCCTCTTTTTGCGTCAGCGATAAGAAATACGTCCGGATAGTTTTTACGAACATATTCGACAGTTTTTCTCAAAGAGAGCCATCCTTTTTCGCCATTCGATTCATAGAATGCGAGATTTGGTTTGTATGCCACCGTACAATCGACGGTTGCATCGATGATTGCCTTGTTGAACGAATACACGGGATCAGGTTCGGAAAGCATACATTCCGGCAATTTCCCGATGTCGGAATCCAATCCTGTACAAAGAAAACTTTTCTTCTTCCTGATTTGCCCAAATATTTCTTTTGCAGTCATTTAATCGATTCCTTTTCCTGCTTTTTTAAGCAAATTATTTGTTTCAAAATACTCGACAAGTTTGTCAAGTACGCCGTTCACGAATATGCAACTGCTCGAAGTGCTGTAAAATCTTGCCAGGTCGATATATTCGTCCAGAGTTACCTTCACCGGAATGTCGGCGAAATCGATAAATTCCGCAATTGCAATGATCAGTATCAATATGTCCATCAATGCGATTCGTTCCACATCCCAGTTGGGTGTATGTTTGTCAATCAGGGCATTGTATTCGTCGTAATGTTCAATGGCGTGTTTCAACAGACGCTCGGCAAACATCTCATCATCATCGTTTTTATACAGCGGCATCAACGAAAACGGCTTGTTTTCCTTTATAGTATTAACTGTCTTGACAATGTTGCTGACAATAAATTCGGATTCGTCCGTCCAGAAAATACTTTGTTCTTCGAGTAACGAATACAGATCGTCAAAATCCTCAAACTCATTGCAAAGGATATCGATAACCAGTTTTTTGTCCTGTTTAAACGAAGTTTCGGGATTGTTCATGTATTCCAAAAAATATTCTTTGCCGGTGATATTACTGTACATCTTGTTCACAACGTTCGTAGCATCAGCCAAAAGAGCGGAATTTTTAGTCGAAAAACTTTGCAATTCTTTGTTATTGGCAATTTGTTTGATGAGTTTATTGTTGATAAATCTCAAATTGGGATTTCGTTCGTCGTCGGTTGGCAAAAATTTTTGCCGGCCTATTTCTATCTTGTTTTGAGCATGTTCCTGCAACAACGAAATGAAACAAAATAAATATTTATACTGCTCATAAGATTTGTTAATGCTTAATCTCAATTCATTTTCTACAGAAGATAAATTTTTTTTTTCGCTTATAACATATCCGTAAAATTCTTTTAAAACCTTAATTCTCAGTAATCTTCTACTAATCATTCGTCTATAATTATTGCACAAAGATAAACAAAAACAATTTATAACAACAATATTCCCACAAGCCACAAGGCGGCTAAATCTTTTTTTTGAGACGCTATGAAAAAATAAATAGTGTCTGTCCGGAAACTGTTATCCATATTTCAGTCCTTCGGACATACAAATAGCCAATTATGATCAGAATTAACAGGATTGTACAGAATTCTGCCAATTCTGATCAAATTCTGAGTATCTACGTGCTAAAAAACAGTGTGGCGGGACATATAACTTTTGAATTAAAAATAAATTCATACTTTTGTACCGGATTTAGATAAATAAT
>JAITKY010000042.1 GCA_031278135.1 Prevotellaceae bacterium
TTATTGAGTGATGAAATATGAGTGAAATCTACAATAACCAATTAATAAAGTGTCGTCGCTACAGGACTTTTTGACTGTTAGCTTCTTCCGCATGCTTAATCCACATTGCAGCTTATGATGAATTAATATTCAGAGAGATATTTTTTTTCAAAGATAGATTTGTGTACTACATATTTTTTTCATTTTAAAGGGATTATAAAGCCTTTAGCTGGATTTTGTCGCATTGATACCTTAAAATACATGCCGCAAAGCAAATACTTTTTTCTCGTCTGGCAAGCACCCCTGTGTACTACAAAACAACTCGATTTTTCAATATCCGTTGATTATCTGATATTTAAAAATGCTGCAACTGCGATTGGAGGTGTTTTATTACGAATTTTGATGTTTTTGACGCCTCTTTTAACCTTTTTTAACACTTTTGCGTCATTTTGCTGCAATGTGGGTTAAAGTATACGGATTATCAACCACATATCTGTTAAGTCCCGCAGGAACGACACCTAATTAAGTGGTTATTTAAGATTTCACTCATATCTCAATAAAGTATCGTCCATGCGGGATTTTTTGACTGTTAGCTCCTTGGGATTGTCCAAAAAATCCTTTTGGAGGCATTTGTCGTTGCGAACTTGACGGCAATCTACTGAAAATCAACACTCATTTTTCAGGAGATTTCACGTCAAATGCTGAATGGCGGGCTTTTTGGACAGCCTCTTAATAAAGTGTCGTTCCTGCGACACTCCGAATAATCCAAAAACTTCATAGCTACAATTTACATCTCATTCTTATTCTTATTAATCTGTTGTATTATTGTCAAAAAAAATTCTGTTCGGCTATCGTCACCGGACCAATCAATCCTGATTCTAACAGCGTAGAATTTTTGTCGTAATGCCGAAATGCTGCAAAAGTATATCTTCCGTTTGTACGAGGTTTCCCTTCGAGTAGCCATTCGGGCCAACGTCCGTGTTCAGGACCGTCGTAAGGCAGCTGTTCATCGCCTATCATACGGTTAGGCCAGAGATTTACTATTTCGATTTCGAGTTTGTTATCCTTCGTTTTCACTGCTTTGGAGATATCCACACGCCAAGGGGCAGTCCACACTACGCCGAGGTCTTTGCCGTTTAGACGAACACGAGCCATATTGCTCACCTTGCCCAAATCAAGATACAACGCGCCGCCCTTTTCGTACTCGGGCATATCGAACGACTGACGATAGAAAGCCGTTCCCGAATAATATTTGATTCCGGAGTCGGGATTAGTTGTCCAATCGTGCAGTTTGTCGAAAACCACCGATTCGGGACCTCCCCATTTCGGGTCAAACGACACTGTCCAAGGCGCTTCTAAAGTAGCCAGATGTTTCGTTGTCGGGAAATTTACTGTGTTCGACGGTTTGCGGGCTTTGTTACGGAACACGATGAAATATCCTTCATGTACATCGAATTTCAGCGGGATAGTTATCACGTCTTTTTCGACCTTATATTCTGGTAAAGCACGTCTTTTTCCGGTAACAGGATGCCATAGTTCGGGCTGTTTTCCCGTGACACGGAATTTGCAGACGACGTCGGCAACCTTGTTTGTGCGGTTGGATACGAAATAAATATCCACATCCTTACAGGTGCGACGCATATAACGGATTTGTCCGGACGAAGTGAAGTCGGGAGGCACGGAATCCGAAAGAATTTTCGCTGTAAGGTCGTATTTTGGATACAGCCGGTCGGCGTTGGTACGGAGTTCGGCGCCCCAAAAGATTCTCCCTTTTCCAAATGTGCGGACAGTGAGCGTCGCCGGAGGATTGACATCGCCCCAAAGTTCGCGTGCAAGCGTCTGCACTT
The DNA here is from genome assembly GCA_031278135.1 of Prevotellaceae bacterium. GTDB lineage: Bacteria > Bacteroidota > Bacteroidia > Bacteroidales > UBA932 > JAIRLF01. The sequence continues at coordinate 1,827 of JAITKY010000042.1, forward strand.
CGTTGTCGCATGCCGGATAGTTCGACAGGCTCGGCGACTTTTCTGGCGGAAGTCCTACAACTGTCGCGCCGTCGTTGACAAGTTCTTTGATTTTCTTCAACAACTCGGGCCTCATTGTTTCGAAATATGGAAGTGCCAGCAGACGGTACGAAGCTCCGCTTGGAAATACCACACGACCATTTTCCACCTTCGCCTGATAGAGCAGGCTCGGCGGACAGGCATCGAAATTATATCCCTTGCGGTCGGGCATCATCGGGTCGTCGCCTTCGACAGCCGATTCGGGAGCGCGGAACACGTGCGGTGCGCCTTCGGGAGTGAGGTAAAGGATATCGGCTACAGTGCGTCCCTGTTGCAGCAGAAATTGGCTGCGCGACACGTAGTCGTGATATGCGCCGGACAGATACCACCAAGTCTGGTTACGATCCCAGTTTACGCCGTGGATTCCCATCGTCATTCCCGGACGCAGGCTGTCGGGAAGTGCCTGATGCACGTATGTATGATACAGGAACCGATTGATCCCTGAAGCCCAAGCCCATTCGCCTTCGTTTTTCATCGACCCTGGATATTGCCGCCATGCGTCGGCTGTTGAAGTAAACGATTCGGCGGGTACAACAGACTGTCCGAGCAGATGCGCTGCCGATGCGCCTTCACCGGTGCTGAACGCAGTATTTAATCCGTAGTTGAGGCTCCAAAATTCGCACATCGGGACATCGGCGGCAATGGCGAGTTCGAGATCGGAAGTCGGCGTCATGTCGTAGGGTTCGATGGACAAACCCATACCATAACGATGAGCGTAATGTTTAACATGCCCCACATGATTTTCGAGGACAAGTTCCTGTACCGTTTGCCGGACGTCCCAGAGGAAACGTTCGCTGACTTCGCGGCTTTGCACCATCACACCGGCATATACGGGATAAAAGGGTTGCGGGTCGTATCCGCATCGACGCGTAAATTCTTCGCGGAATCGTGGCGTCCAATTTTGCGAACCCATTTCCCAACTGTCGATGTGCAACATCTGTAATCCTCCGCGAGGATTCGCTTTTGTGAAGCCGGTACGCCGGAAGAGTTTTTCGGTGAACTGTTCGAGATGACGGTTCAGGGAAGCGGTGTCGAGTTTGTCAACTTCGAGCCCCAAACCCGGAACCGGCGCCGGACGTGTAACATTGCCGTTGTTGCGACTTCCGAAACGCATGACTGTCCATTTACCTTCCGGGACATCCCAGATCAGCGAACCGTCGGGCTGCAACTGCGCCGTCAGGTCGATGACGCGTTCTTTCTCCACAGGCTTGTCGTCTTGACGTGTGGAGTAAGAATCATAAGTACTCAGATATTCCTTCACACCAAACGAAAGCGAACTGTACGGTTTGCGGTAATACAGCGCCCGCTCTTCGATTTCCATCATCTTGAGATAACCTCCGTCCACAACATACGAAGTGTCGAAGAGTGTTGCGCCGGCAGGAAAAGCAAGTACAACAATATCCTGATAAAAATCTTCCCATTGCTGTCGCACCTCATGCGCCATTCCGAAAAACGGTTGTTTCGGCGCAGGTTTCGGCAGGGTGATTGTCTGTTGTCCTGCGCCCTGCACGTCTATTGAGGAGTAAACAAGGTGTTGCATCGATTCTTCGCCTCTCACCCAAGGACCGCCACTGCCCGTCCATCCAGGACCAATGCCAAGCATGACGCCGATGCCGAGCCGTTCGCACTCGTGCACAGCGAAGGCAAACAAATCCTGCCATTCTTCGCTCAGAAAATCAACTTTTCCACGAGGAACGCCAACATTCACTTCCAGAAACAGAACATGCCCGAGCCCCGCCTGTTTCATCGCTTCCAAATCTTTTGTAATGGCTTCTTTCGAAAAGTTCCCGTCCATGAAATACCAGTACACGCCGGGACGAGCGCTCAACGGCGGGTTCCGAAATCCTGCTTCCAGCGACGATATATCGTTATCCGCACAGCTACACATTATACCGCAGGCAACACAGGCTGCAATAATCATTAATCTTAAAATAGATATCTTTTTCATTCTTACACAAATATAAAATAATTAGTTAAATTAAACTGCTTGCAAAGGTAACATGAAAATTTGAAATTACACACAAACACATAAAAATGGGTTTAAATGCGTCGACCCTGGCTTGTAGAGGTACTCTCATACGATTACTATACTGTCAATATTTCCCAATTATTAATCTTTAATCAGATGTTTCACCTTAGCGTATCGCTCGCTCCATTTTTTACTATAATTTGTCTTTCCTTCTTGGAGAGCTTCTTTTATCCTATTTCTTTCAGCATTATCTTTTATATCGGCAAAACGATGGTTAAAACTGCTAAAACTTTGTATTATTGCATCATAATATGATTTAGGCAATCCTGTTGACAGCCATTCTTCTTCAGACATACTGAATATCAGTCTACCATCTTCAGCAATATCCAAATATTTATCGTAGGTTTTATGATACATGTATTTAGTTCTAAGTTGCTCTATTGTCAATAATGAATCAGGATCTACATCTTCATCATCGGCATCTACCGATAATATGGAAGCATCGAACTCTTTATATTTAGCTTCTACTGATTTAACAATCACCTCCTCTGTGCAGGAGAGCATAATACCAAACAAAACAGGGACTATCAGGAAAAATAAACTTTTCATATTCTTTTATTTTTTATATACTTTAACTTTACCGGTATTACCGTCCATTAGTGTAACTTTCCAATTCATGGTAAGTAATAGCACGCTCCCCATTCAGAAATTGAATCGAATAGTCCGCTCCCGAAGGATTACTAAGAACAATTGTTGCGTTTGGATCTGTTTTAGCGTGTTCAATAGCTTTAGCAATAAAAGCATTGCTCTTTTCAAGGTCAGCCAATACTTTGGCATAACAGTTTTCAGAAAGACCTGACTCAAGAGCGTCTTCTTTCGACAGATTCAAAACGTACCGGTCGTTTTCAAGTATAATATACTTGCTATATACAATACCCAGCATTTTCTCTTCATCAGAGGGAACAGACCAGTCCGAATCATCTTGGCTACAGCCAATCATACAAAAACTCATTACTGAAACACATATAGTGTAAAAAAAAATACCTTTTTTCATTTTTATACATTTAACTTCATTTCAAATTGTAATGACAATCAATAAATTTTTATTTTTACATTTTGTTTTTATCTACCCTTAAATCCGCACATATTCAGAAAAAAGACTAATACAAACTGTTGTTAATTATGCAATTAACAAACACTTTGCACAGGTCGAAAATTTCGCCTAATTTTTACGCTGTAAAACAATTAAAATTAAGACAATGAAATTTTACAGGACAAAAGTACAAAAAATATCCAAACCCGTTACATCATTCGGAGAAATATATTTTGTAAATCAAGAATTTAAAAATATTGGATTATCAGAGTTCATTGATACAGAACTTGGAAATCGGGGAAAAAAGGGGAGTTATACTTATGGAAAAATCATTCAAACGTAGATGAATATCTTCCTGTGTGGAGGCGAATGTGCCGAAGATATACAGGATCATTACAAAGCATTTGTAGCTCCAAAAAGATCATTTGTAGCTCCAAAAAGAGCGTTTGGAGTTTCTCCCCAAACGATTTTTATTTTATGTATAACATATCAAATTCTATAAAAAATGAAGAGTAGATATACTGACTATATCCCTACTAAAGACGGGGATTTTTTGATTTTGGTGAAAAAACTTTTCGCCGGAGTAAGTGAACATGCCGCAGCATGGGGAATCGATCCAATGACTTGGTCGGCAATCATCCTGCTTATTGCGACATACGAAACCGCTTTGGAAAAAGCGAAAGACGACAATCACGGTCGTGCCGACGTGTTGGCGAAAAACAAAGCCCGCGACGTCCTGAAAAAGCCTGTGCGACAATATGTGAAAGAACATCTTATAGCTAATTCGGCTATCAGCGACGACGACCGTAAACGTATTAACTGTACAGGGTCTGAAAAATATCCTTCGCTGTTTCCAAAGTTTACGACCGGCTTTAGATGTGTTTTTATCAGTGATTATGAATTTGTACTCCGGTTTTTTGAAAAAATAGCCATTATAATGTTTTTCGTTTTTACAAATTTTTTCGTGCGGATTTAAGGTATATCTCCTGCGGAGAATCAATTTTTATTTTACGCACTTGGAAATTAGAAATTTTCGTGTAACTTCGTGCGATTTTTTATGTAAAAGTAAAGAGAATAAAAATTATTGACTAATAATGATATAACAATGAAAAAGTTTTTTATACTGTACGCATTTATTACTGTTTTCGCCTCGTTTTCATGCTATTCGAAGCCTTCGTTGCAAAAGGAAG
>JAITKY010000295.1 GCA_031278135.1 Prevotellaceae bacterium
TAATAACCGTCATCGCCGACGGTACCGAATCTGTTATAGTAAATAATACCATTATCGCCACAGTAAGAAACGGCAGTAGTCTTGGAGAGATTGACTCTGTAAGGGTGATAATTTACAACTACAAAGATTGGAACGATTACGTGGTGACAACCCGCGTTTATCCCCAACAACTTTACATTGAGCTGCCGGAAAACGTCAGCGACTCGTATCTTACTGAATTATTAGACGAAAGAAGTATTTTTGACACTACATTATTCTTCATAGATATAGATGATGTTCCTGAAGGTATAACGATAAGTAATCGTAACGTAAAAATTGGATTGGCATACATATATGCTTGCAAATTCGGTAATCATTACACGGATTTTTACAATATAGGTCATTTTTTCTATGGCACAGCAGATTGTCAAGGCAGGCTGGTATATGCGAATGGAAATGTAAGCATAACAGGTACTACTACTATTCATACCGATACGTATACCGATATATACTTTATTACATATACATATAATATACATCTAAAAAAGGGATGGAACATGGTGTATATAAGATTAAACTACGATTATGAAGAAAAGACCACTGAAAAGGAATATACCACCACAGTTCCTACGGGCGCAGAATGGTATTTGCAGCGGTAATTATTAATTAGTCCAACTCGTTGAGTGTATGCAAAAAAATACTTCGGACTTTTTGATAAAAAAAGATTTTTCCCGATTATATCGGGAAATCTTTTTTTATTAGTACAGAATTTATCATTAAAACAGACATTACGCAGTCTGGTGAACGAATTGTAGCAAACACCGGATTTACTCATACATTCCTGTTAACTTTCACGGCATTAGCCTGTGCCGATGGCATTATCAGTATATCGTTGATGCAGATATGTTCGGGTAAGGTTACAATATAGATTATTATATCGGCAATATCTTTCGCCGTGAGCGCTTTGTAACCTTCGTAAACTTTCTTTGCCTTTTCTTCGTCGCCTTTAAAGCGGACTGTCGAAAATTCTGTTTCCGTGGCTCCCGGACAAACATTTGTAACTTTTATTCCACTCTCCAGCATATCGATACGCATGGCTCGACTTAACGCGTCAACTGCATGTTTTGTTGCACAATATACTCCTCCGTTTTCATATACTTCGCGTCCGGCGATAGAACTGATATTCACAATATGTCCCTTGCCCCGTACTGTCATCAAAGGAGCAACGGCTTTCGTAACATACAGCAATCCTTTGATATTCGTGTCGATCATCCTGTCCCAATCGTCGATATCGCCGTCCTGAACGTGCGACAATCCAACCGCAAGTCCTGCATTATTCACTAAGATATCGACAGATTTGAAATCTTCGGGAATCGAATTGATCGCATCTATGGTTGCCGCTCTGTCGCGTACATCAAATTCAAGAGTAATAATTTTTGCCGAATATTTACCTTTCAGCAAATCAGCAATATTGTTTAATCTTTCCGACCTGCGACCCGTCAGAATTAATTTGAATCCTTTTTCAGCGAAAGCGTATGCCGTTGCTTCGCCTATTCCCGATGTCGCACCGGTTATTATCGCTGTTTTCATACAGAATTGTCAATCGTCAATTTTCAACTGAAACACGTATTCTTTATCCTGTTCTGTTGGCACGTCGTATTCCTGCGTTGCCTTCACTCCCGGATGATTTAGTTTTGCTTTTTCGGAGATGATAGGCGCCGGTGTTTCGTGCGTCTTGAACAACGGATTAGGATTGATTCCGGAGGCTGGATTCAGATTTCCGTTCTGCGACGTCAATGGCATTGAAGTGCGGATACGGAGATTTCCTCCAAGCATTGATTTTATTTTCACTGTTTTGATCACTTTGTTTTCCCATTCCATATCGACCAGAAAACCGCCTCTTGTTCGTAATCCGCTGATTTTTCCGGTGTGCCATATATCGGGTAAAGCGGGTAGAATATGTACTGCGCCGTCGTGACTTTGGACAAACATTTCTGCAATTCCGGCGGTGCAACCAAAATTACCATCGATCTGGAAAGGCGGATGAGCGTCGAACATGTTGGCATACGTACCGCCGCCGCTGTATCCAGTTTTAGCGTGTTCCGTCAATTTCAACTGTTCGGTAATCAGTTTGTACGCTCTGTTACCGTCGAGGAAACGCGCCCACAGACAGACTTTCCAGCCCATCGACCATCCTGTAGCAGGGTCGCCGCGATAATTCAGCGAAGTGCGTGCAGCGTCGAACAGTTCTGGAGTACGGATCGGCGATATCTGATAACTCGGATAAACGCCGTACAGGTGTGAGACATGACGATGTTTGTCGTCGGGATTATCCCAGTCGAACAGCCATTCTTGCAACTGGCTGTGTTGCCCGATTTGCATGGGAGGCAGGCGTTTGAGAGTTTGGCGTAGAGTGTCGGCAAATTGTTGGTCGATATTCAGGGTTTCGCTTGCCGAAATCAGGTTGTTGAACAGTTCGAACACTAATTGATTGTCCATTGTTATACCGTAAGCGTTTGTTGCCCAATCTTCTTTACCTTTGTAGGTATATTTAAACGAGTTTTCCGGCGAATTTGAAGGAGCGACCACTAACCAATGATGAGAGGGTTCTTCGACCATATAATCAATAAAAAACAAAGCAGCGCCTTTCATAACCGGATACACTTCGGCAAGATATTTTTTGTCGCCCGAATAGAGATAACGTTCCCACAAATGTTCGCAAACCCATGCCCCGCCTGAAGGCCACATTCCCGAAGCAGCAAAATCTACAGGTCCGGTTGAACGCCAGATGTCGGTGTTGTGATGCAAAACCCATCCGCGAGCGCCGTACAATTTGGCTGTCTCGGCTCCCGTGACGGCGAGTTCCTTTACCATGTTGATAAATGGCTGATGAAGTTCCGGCAAATTAGTGACTTCTGCGGGCCAGTAGTTCATTTCGGCGTTGATATTTGTTGTGTATTTACTGTCCCATGGCGGCGACATCATATCGTTCCATATTCCCTGTAGATTAGCGGGTTGATTGCCGGGTTGCGAGCACGAAATGAGCAGATAGCGACCAAACTGAAAATACAGGGCAGCCAAATGAGGATCGTTGGCTTTTGCAAACTCCAGAATACGTGTGTCCACCGGCTTACGAATGGAGTCTGTCGTTCCCAAATCGATTTTCACACGATTGAAATACTGTTGATAATAAGCGATATGGTCGGATTTGATTTTGCTGTAATCTTTTTGTGCGATGTTCTGCATATATCCGGCGGCGCGTTTACCGGCGTCGGCGCTTAAATCGCGATAGTTGACGAAATTGGTCGCCATTGAGATGAATATCGTAACTGCGTCGGCATCGGTGACAAGCAATTTATTTTCGCTGGCTGTCAGACTTCCTTTTTCGGGAACGATTCTGGTCTGGGCGATAAATTTCACTTTCCCTTCCAATCCTTCCTGATCGCCGGATATACCTTTTAATATAAGGTCGTTATCCTGCAAAACCGTTTCAGTCTTTTGCGGACTGTCGTATCCGGCTTCAAAATTGATTTTTCCTTTTTTCGACGCCGTTAACCGTACTACTACAACCTGATCGGGAAAAGATGCGAACGTTTCCCTCACATATTCCACGCCATCAACGGTGTAACGGGCAGTAACTATTGCTGTCGAAATATTCAGTTCGCGGTAATAGTTCTCTGCTTTTTCATGTCCTGCAAATAACAGATTCAAGTCGCCGACAGGTTGATACGACATACCATGACTTGCTTTGGTGACAATTTTTTCTGTAGCAAGGTCTTGAGCCTCGTGATAATTACCTTCGAATAGCAGTTTCCGTACTTCCGGAAGCGCCGCCAAAGCATTCGGATTCCCGTTGTTGTTCGGCTGACCTGCCCATACTGTTTCTTCGTTCAGTTGCAATCGTTCCGCTGCAGGATTCCCAAAAACCATAGCACCTAAACGTCCGTTTCCAATCGGTAAGGCTTCCACCCAGTTTTTGGCAGGAGCGTCGTACCACAATTTCCAAATACTATTATTCCTGTCGTCCGTCGTCCGGCACGACAATAATATCGTTGTACATAACAATATCATTCCTGTTAAATTCCTCATATTCATGTATCTTTTTTAAATTAAAACTATAATTGAATTTATTTTTATCAGCCACAAAGATAATATCTTTTTTTAACATACGACGAATAAAAAAACTTTGTGAAACTTCGTACTTTCTCTCTCCCATCATTTTTACTATATTTTCCATTTTCTGTCAATACAAAAATTCTTCAAATTCAGATCGTCATTTCGCTTTTGGTTTCGGACTCTTAACCGTTTGTTTTCGCTATAAGTAATGCGAAATAAACAAGACATAACGGATTATACTGTGTGTAACGTAATTTTGATGATATCGGAAAGGGCTGAATTTTTAAATCGACGCAGTCAAAGCCCGTCAATAAATAGCGTAGGGCAATGCCCTACGGAAAAGATTCGTGTAAACGGGAAGCCTTGAAAGGGCGGAATCAATGATTATCTACGGATTACGCCCTTTCAGGGCTTGTCGGCAGGCGTGATTCGTCTCACAGGGCGAAGCCCTGTGCTAGTATATTTATGGCTTTTGCGCAAACAATTATCTCGGACTGTCGAACAACGCCCGTGTAATCGAAGCAGCAAAACGGGCAATGGACTCTCACGGATTCAGAATGTCGTCGGTGAGATTTATCTGCGGAACTCAAGACATTCACAAGCAGCTGGAAGCAGCCGTCAGCAAATATTTCGGGACGGAAGATACGATTTTGTGCGCCGCATGTTTCGACGCCAACGGAGGCGTATTCGAACCTTTGTTTTCCGACGAAGACGCGATAATTTCGATTCGCTGAACCACGCTTCGATAATCGACGGAGTACGGCTCTGCAAAGCCAAACGCTATCGCTACGCCAACGCCGACATGAACGAACTGGAAAACTGTCTGCAAGAAGCGCAGGCTC
>JAITKY010000145.1 GCA_031278135.1 Prevotellaceae bacterium
GAAAAAGTTGGCAAAAAGCCAATTGTTATTTAGTATAATTATTTAAAATTTAAAAAGATACGTATGAGTACAGTTTTACTTCTTAGTCCTTACATGATAATAATAATATTATTAGTGATTCTTCTGTTATTTGGAGGAAAAAAAATTCCCGAATTGTTTAAGGGTATCGGTCAAGGGATTAAAGGTTTCAAAGATGAAATTAAAGACGATAAAGACGATAAAATAAAAAAATAATATTCCTTAAAGAATCATGGAAGAAAAAAAACAGAGCGGCGACCCTAAGGAAATGTCGTTTTGGGATCATCTGGATGACCTCAGATCGACACTGTTTCGTATAGCAATCGGGATTTTTGTCTGTATGATATTGGTATTCATCAATAAATGGTTGGTATTTGATGTAATTATCTTTGGTCCGGCGAGTTCTGATTTCATCCTTTACCGAGTGATGTGTAAACTTGGCAATTTGTTGTCGATGCCGGGGTTCTGTGTCGAACCTTTTAATGCCAAGATTCAAAACATAACCGTTGGCGGGCAGTTTTTTACGCATATTTCCACATCGTTTTGGTTTGGACTTGTACTGTCTTTTCCGTGGATAATATATCAATTATGGCTGTTTGTACGTCCTGCCCTGTACGATAATGAACGTATCGCCACAAAAAGAGCATTCTGGTTTTCTTCGACACTTTTCTATGCGGGGGTATTGGTCGGATATATGCTTGTATTTCCTATGGCGTTCAAATTTTTAGACATATATAACGTTTCGGGGCGCGTGGAACAAATAATAACGCTCGATTCATATATCGGAGTACTTGTCATATTGGTTTTGGGAATGGGCATAGTCTTCCAGATGCCGATGCTGATACTTTTGCTTTCGCACATAGGTATTGTAAACAAGGCTTTTCTAAGAAAATACAGACGGTATGCCATCATTATCATATTGATCATAACGGCAATCGTAACGCCGACGCCAGATCCATATACAATGCTCATCGCCAGCGCCCCATTGCTATTACTGTATGAGTTTAGCATTTACATTTGCAAACAATAATTGATTACGTTTATGTACAGAACACATAATTGCGGAGAATTGCGAATCTCCGACACAGGAATCAAAGTCAAACTTGCCGGCTGGGTACAGCGTGTGCGCAAACTCGGAGGAATGACATTTATCGATCTGCGCGACAGATACGGTGTCACTCAATTGGTTCTCGACGAAAAAGCGCCGGAACAAATCGCTTCGACCGTTGCTTCGTTAGGCAGAGAATTTGTGATTCAGACGACAGGAACAGTCATCGAACGCGCTTCGAAAAACCCCAAACTGCCGACCGGCGACGTCGAAATCCTCCTCGAAGAGATAAAAATACTGAATGCGTCGGAATTGCCGCCGTTCACAATTGAGGACGACACCGACGGAGGCGACGAGTTGAGAATGAAATTCAGATATCTTGATTTGCGACGCGCTCCTCTGCGAAAAGCCCTTGAATTGCGTCACCGGATGGCTCACGAAGTCCGTAACTACATGGATTCCCAAAAGTTTCTTGAAATCGAAACGCCATATCTCATCAAATCGACACCCGAAGGCGCACGCGATTTCGTTGTACCTTCACGAATCCACAAAGGCGAGTTTTACGCTTTGCCGCAGTCGCCACAGACATTTAAGCAGATTCTTATGGTTGCCGGATACGACCGCTATTTTCAGATTGTGAGATGTTTTCGCGACGAAGACCTGAGAGCCGACCGTCAACCGGAATTTACGCAAATCGATTGCGAAATGTCGTTTGTCGAACGCGAAGACATACTGCAAACATTTGAAGGTCTGGCAAAACACCTTTTCAAAAGCATACTCGGAATTGAGTTTGACGGCGCTTTTCCACGCATGAGTTACAATGACGCAATGAAATATTACGGTTGCGATAAGCCTGATATTCGTTTCGACATGAAGATTACCGACGCCAGCTCGTTGAAAAGTAAAGGATTTCAGGTGTTTGACAATGCCGAATACATCGGCGCAATCTGTGCGGAAGGATGCGCCGAATACAGCCGTAAACAAATCGACGAACTGACGGAATGGGTAAAACGTCCACAAATAGGAGCGAAAGGTTTGGTATATATTCGCTTGTCAGAGAACGGAATCAAGTCGAGTATCGACAAGTTTTATTCTACCGATGAATTGCAGGTTTTTGCCGATAGCGCAGGAGCGAAAAAAGGCGATTTGATTCTGATACTTTCGGGGACTAAAAAACTCACTTTGTCGGGACTGTCGGCATTGAGGCTCGAAATGGGAAACAGGCTCGGACTGCGTAACGACAAAGTTTTTCGACCGTTGTGGGTCGTTGACTTCCCGCTGTTTGAGTACGACGACGAAACGAAACGCTATTACGCAATGCATCATCCTTTTACATCGCCGCTTCCGGAAGATATGGCGTTGTTGGAAAGCGCTCCGGGCGACGTGAGAGCCAATGCCTATGATTTTGTAGTCAATGGCGTGGAGATTGGCGGCGGATCTATCCGCATTCACAATTCGCAGATTCAGCGTACGATGTTTAAGATCTTGGGATTCACTCCCGAAGAAGCGGAACGGCAATTCGGATTCATCATCAACGCATTCAGATACGGCGCTCCTCCTCATGGCGGAATCGCGTTCGGATTTGACAGATGGTGTGCTATTTTCGGCGGCTCCGATTCGATACGCGACTATATCGCTTTCCCCAAAAACAATGCAGGAAAGGATGTTATGATTGATTCTCCATCGATTATCAGCCACGAACAGTTAAACGAACTGAGTTTGAAAGTGATTATCGATTGATTTTAGATTGTTGATTGTGCCGAAGGCAAATCTAAAATCTACAATAGTAAATTATATGGAAATAAAGATTTTTTTTGATAAACGTTTTTTCGTTGTCTCCAACGACATGGAAAAATGCTTTACGTCGGTCAATGGGATGGGCATGAGAATAGATAAACCGGAAGATGTGAACGGGTTATTTGATTTTTTTGAACAATCGCCGGTATTGGAATTTTATGTCTATACCGGATTCCCCGAACCGGTATTCGACTGTTTAAAAGCGAGTAACCGGTTCATTCGTGCTGCCGGAGGCGTGGTTTTCAACAAAGATAATGATATCCTCCTGATACGCCGCCTTGGATATTGGGATTTGCCGAAAGGTAAAATGGAAATCGAAGAAACGGAAATGTCCGCTGCATGCCGGGAAATCGAAGAAGAATGTGGAATCTCCGGCATTAAAATTCGTGGAAAAATAATGGATACTTATCACGTTTACAGAGATAAAGACAAGAAGCGCGTCATTAAACAGACAGCATGGTTCGACGCTTTCTATTCCGGAAATCAACCGCTGCGACCACAACACGAAGAAGATATAACCGAAGCCGTGTGGACGCCGTTAAACGATATTCCTCAATATGTTCCGCAAATGTACGCCTCGTTGAGAGATGTGATGCTTAATATTCAAAAACAATCGTTTGTAATAGGACTTGAAGACATACAACATGCCGCACAACAGATTTGCAAATATTTGGATAACAAAAACATCGTCGCTTTATACGGGAATATGGGCGCCGGAAAAACAACTTTAATAAAAGCCCTTTGCCACGAAATGGACGTCAAAGAAAATGTCACAAGTCCCACATTTTCATTGGTGAATGAATATAAAACCTCCTGCAACAAAACTGTTTTTCATTTCGACTTTTACAGAATAAACAGTATCTCCGAAGTTTACGATCTCGGATATGAAGAATATTTCTACAGTGGAGAGTTATGTTTCGTCGAATGGCCCGAAATGATAGAAGGACTTTTACCCAAAAATACTTTGCGTATATATATAAAGGTATTGAGCGACAACAAAAGAGAATTGAAAATTGAAAATTGAAAAGTTTTTTATTGCTAATACTTTGATTTTCATTGATATTGTACATCCAAAATATTTTTTATTTACATATCAAAAAAAACAACTACTTTTGCGCCGAATTAAATAGAATTAAATTTAGTATTAATTATGTCAAAAATTACAATTATTGGAGCCGGAAATGTGGGCGCTACATGTGCAGATGTTATTGTGTCGAAAGAATTAGCCGATGAGGTCGTATTGCTTGATATTAAGGAAGGTATTGCCGAAGGTAAAGCGATAGATATAATGCAGACTGCTGCTTTGCGCGAGTTTAACACACGATTGACAGGAGTGACAAATGATTATTCAGTAACCGAAAATTCGGATATTGTTGTGATTACGTCGGGTATTCCCCGCAAGCCGGGCATGTCCCGCGAAGATTTAATAGGAACTAATGCAAACATAGTCAAGTCGGTAACGGAAAATATTCAGAAATATTCTCCCGATGCGATACTTGTCATGATTAGCAATCCTATGGACACAATGACCTATCTTACAATAAAGACCGGTAACTTGCCGAAAAACAAGGTTATCGGTATGGGAGGGACATTGGACAGTTCACGTTTCAAATATTATCTTAGCAAGGCATTAAATGTGCCGGCAAGTGAGATTCAGGGGTTTGTGATAGGCGGTCATGGTGACACGACGATGATTCCCTTAATCAGGTTTGCCACATACAACGGAATCCCTGTTTCCGAATTACTGTCGCAGGAACAAATCGACAAAGTCGTTGCCGACACAATGGTCGGAGGCGCTACTTTGACAAAACTTCTGGGAACATCGGCATGGTATGCACCCGGCGCTGCCTGCGCTTCGCTCGTCGAATCGGTCATCCGCGATCAGAAACGAGTGTTGCCATGCTGCGTGGCTTTAGACGGCGAATACGGACAAAAAGATATCGCTCTCGGCGTTCCCGTTGTTCTGGGCAAAAACGGTTGGGAGAAAATCGTTGATTATAAACTGAATAGCACTGAGCAGGCATTGTTCAACAAAAGCGCTGAAGCAGTGCGCAATATGAATGGTGTTTTGTCGGACATGAAGATTGTCTGACAATCCAAAAAGATTTTTTAAATGTTATTAAATCAAAATGAGAGTATTGTAAGTGATACTCTCATTTTTCATAAAAAAGATGAACTGTAGTTGTATTTTATATTATACTGTTTACAATCTCATTTTCGCACCGAAGCAGGTATAAATCAGGCAACTGCACTGTATCGTTATTAGGGTCTTCTCTCCATATCCGAGTATAATTGACCAGAAGCGGAAAAAAATCGTAAAATGCATTTTGCAATACCTCATAATTATTTACCAGACATTCAACCGCTTCTTTGCCTGTTTTCGGCAATTGTGAATGCTTGTGCATATATTCTAAAGCCTCTTCGAGACTGTCTAATTTCGAATAATTTTTCAGACGATTCCCGATTATGAACGCATATAACAGAGTTTTTACCTTGAATGGCAAATATCTATGTCGCGCCAAAGCATCAAGATAAAATCTTGAGCAAAATGTCATCAGCGATACATCTTTGGAAAAATTATCCCATCCGGCTGCCAAAAAATGGTCGTAAAACATGTCGAGGTAAACACCCGCATACTTTCCAAACTCCGGATGCAGCAATTTCCTGATTTTAGTATTGATTGGATGCCGGTCGGTGAAATCGTCGATAGCCCTGTGCATTAACACACCCTTACGGATAATCGGCTGTAAATGTTCATATTTACGGCCTTTTACCGTATCTCCGATAAAATTACCTATCATGAGTAATTTGTTGTTTCCCGAAAGATATATATGTGCTAAATAATTCATAATCACATAATAGATATATTTATAAACTTTTGCTATCTAAAATCTTTTTGTAAGACGCAACTTTACGTCAAATCGTTGCATGTGTTAGCAATTTTTTCGTTCGTCGTCCGTTATTATGAACAATCTCCAAAATCTAAACGACATTCCGATGCTCAAATTGGCAAACCACACATTATCTGAACGTCTTTTAATCTTTTTAGTCTTTTTACTGACAAAATTTCTTGTCCACAAATAGTTAACTCCCATATTTCCGTTTATTCCGATTCGCCAAAATTGAAAACCCATACGCAGATTTAAGTCTATCGACGATGCGAAATTCGTCTTCCGTGTCCATCATTTGCGCCTGAACAGTCGCTCCGAAACATATAAACAGAACAAATAATCCTGTTTTTATCAATTTTCTTACATATTTTTGTATTATATACTTACATAAAAACGGACGCAAAAGTAAAAAAAAAAAAATTATAACTTATTGTAAATATATATCTTTCAAAATATTTTCTATAAAAATTCACATTATTTAGTTTCGATTTCAAAAATTTGATGTAAATTTGAGGCGATTTTTAAATGGTAAAAAGATGAAAAAAGTTAGTTTTTTAGTTATGTTGTGTATTTTGATATTCACCTCGTGTGTAACGTCAAAGAAGTATAAAGAATTGGAATCGAAGTACAACAGACTTCGTAACAATTATGAGAATCTGGATGTGAAGTCGCAGGAACAAACAAACAAACTCGTACAGTTGTCCGACGATATCTCGAAATTAAACAAGGAATTGGATGCTGCAAAAGAGCAAAACCGGATTTTGAAAAAGCAGTACGACGACTTGCAAACCATGCAGACGAATCTTTCGAACGCTTCTCAAAAAGAAATGCAGGATTTGCTTAAAAAGATTCAACAAAGCGAAGAATCTCTGCAACAAAAAGAAGATGAGCTGCGAGAAAAGAATAAAAAGTACATGGAGTTGCAGGCGGCGATGGAAAAACAGGCTGAGGCTTTAGCTATGCTCAAGAAGAAAGTCGCCGACGCTCTGATTGGTTTCGAGGGTAAAGGGCTGTCGGTCGTTCAGAAAAACGGTAAAGTCTATGTCTCTGTCGATGAGAAACTGCTGTTCAAATCCGGAAAATGGGACATCGAAAAACCCGGACTCGAAGCATTGGCGGAAGTAAGTAAAATACTTGAACAAAATGCTGACATTAACATAGTTGTCGAAGGACATACCGACAATGTGAAATATCAGGGAACAGGAGCATTGAGCGATAATTGGGATTTGAGCGTCAAAAGAGCGACCACCGTTGTGCGTACTCTGTTGAAAAACACAACAATCGACCCGAAAAGAATAACTGCCGCCGGACGTGGCGAATTTATCCCACTCGACACAAACGAAACAAACGAAGGAAGGCAAAAAAACAGACGAACGGAAATAATCCTTACTCCAAAATTTGACGAACTGTTAGATATACTGAATCAATAAAGCGGTGAATAAAAGATTGTTGAAATATTGTAAAAACAAATACATTGTCACTATTACGACATTTTTTGTGTGGATAATGTTTTTCGACGATATCACTGTCCCAAAATGGTATAAACAAAAAAGGAACAACACGAAAATACTCGAAGAGATAGAATTGTTGGACAAGAAAACTATAGAACTGGAACAACGTCTTAAATATAAGAATGATAAGGACAGTATAGAAAAATTTGCACGCGAAAATTACTATATGAAACGAAATAACGAAACGATATATATATTTGATTGATTTGGAGAATTTTTCGGTTTTTGATATAATTTTTGCAATAGCGCTTACAGTATCTGTAATCAGCGGATTTATAAGGGGATTTGTGCGACAACTGCTTGGTTTGGCGGGTATTTTTGTCGGGACCTATTGCGCATATAAACTGTCGTTGAGATTGACCGCATGGTGGCACGGTCATTTCGATGTAGACGCCGAAGTGATGAAAATCATTGTGTTCATTATTTTAGTGTCGATATTTTACGCCCTCGTGATATGGCTCGCTATTTTGCTGGGCAAATTGTTGAAAATGGCTATGTTGGGATGGATAAACAGACTGTTCGGGATGCTGTTCGGCGCCATCAAGATTATACTCATCTTCAGCGCTCTGGCTTACGCAATCCACTATCTGAAACTTACTGGCACAGAAATAAATGACATCAACAAATCCGTAACATACGAATACCTGATCACAATCGCAAATTCAATATTCTTTTTCTTTTATGAATGAATGCAAAAAATCTGTATCATTTGTGTGTCAAATTGAAATTCACAAGATAAAGTTGTTTTGAAGCACGTGTTACAGCCGTATAGAACCATCGTAAATCTTCGAAAGTGAGGTTATTGTCCGCAAAATAAGGGCAATCCAGAAAAACGCAATCCCATTGCCCACCTTGCGACTTGTGACAAGTAATGGCATATGCAAACTTGATCTGTAAAGCATTGAAAAAAGGGTCTTCCTTTATCGTTTTATATCTTTGCCGTTTGTTTGCAATATATGCATAGTCTTCGGCGAGGCTGTAAAACAGTTGTTTATTCATTTCGGCGGACAAAGAAGCCGATTCTGTCGCCAAAGTGTCCAAAATCGCTTTGTTCTCTATCTCAAGATTATTGTAATCGGGAAATTCCAGTATCATATCGGCAAAATGCAGTCCGTAACGTTCCTGATATTTCCTTATCCTTCTGATAGTTGCCATATCGCCGTTGGCAATAAAGTCGATTTCCTCCATATCTTCCGGCAACTTGTAATTATTTTTGACCACCATAATCCTGTCGCCCGAAACAATCTCATCTTCCATATAAAGCACACGGCTTCGTATGCCTTCGTTATATTTGTTTGCTCTTTTATTTGACCTGCAAATGACGATTGTCTCTTCTTTCCCGTATTTGCCGTATGCATCTGAAATCGCTTCAATTAAATCTGTTCCCGTAATGCTCGCAATATCAGGGAAATCAGTCTTAAATTCGGGAAACCTGACATCGTTTGCTTCAATCTGCTTTCTGATGTTCGTTGCGTTGAACAGTATTCCCGATTCATTCGTCTGTCGCACAACCTCTTTCAGTTCCGCTTTCATACAATCGCCGTAATATCCAAGCCTTTCGACGTCCAACGCCGGACTCAAATCGAACCCGACAGGCGGAAGTTGTGCACTGTCGCCAACGATGATGACCTTGCACCTCGTACCGCTTTTAACATAAGTCATCATGTCTTCCAACAAATCGCCCGAACCGAAAATCGACTGTTCATACGAATTTCCCGATATCATCGATGCCTCATCTACCACAAAGACAGTGTTTTTGTACATGTTTGTAGCAATAGAAAACTCCGACTGTTCTTCAATAGACTTTTGCCTGTAAATCTTCTTATGTATAGTAAATGCCTGAGAACCTGCGTATGAAGCCAAAACTTTCGCAGCCCGTCCGGTAGGCGCCATCAACACCGTGTTAATCCTTACTTCGTTCAAACTCTGTACCAGCGCCGCTATGACCGAAGTTTTACCTGTTCCGGCATATCCTTTCAACAAAAAAAACGGCGTTTTCGGGTCGAAAATGAACCGCGAAAGGTCGAAAATCACCTTTTTTTGGTCTGCCGTCGGAAAAAATTTTAGCCTGCTTTCTATCAGATTAACAATGAGTTCTACATCCACGAGAAAAAAATTAATTCAAAAAGAATACTATTCATTTATTTTTTTATAACTTTGCGCAAATATAATTAAAAATTTTTTGATAAAGATAAAAATATAATAAGTAATTCAAATATAAAGTAATGAAAACTATTATTCAAGTTATTCTGGGCGTTATCGTCATTGTTTTAGTCTATTTGTTATACGATAGTTTAATGGATCCTATCCGTTTTAACAAAGCAGTCGAATACCGTAAAGATCTTGTGGTTCAGCGATTAAAGGATATTCGTGAACTGCAGGTCGCTTATAAAGACAATTATGGTCGATATAGCGGAGGTTTTGACACTTTAATCAACTTCTACAAGTACGACAGTCTGAAAATCATCAAACAGGTCGGTTCCTGGGACGATTCACTCGCTGTTGCTAAAAAGTTGGTTTACACCGATACTATAAGAGTTGCGGTGAAAGATACTCTGTTCAAAAGGGTTGCAGGGTTCAATATTGATTCTCTCGCTTATGTTCCTGTTGTGAATGAGGCGTTTCAGTTGTACGCAATTTCGTACCTGTCGATTTCGAAAGTCATTATTCCGCTGTTTGAGGCAAGTGTCCACAATGATGTCTATCTCAAAGGATTGGACAGGCAGGCGATTGTTAATCTCAATGATGAACAGAGAAACATGAACAAATATCCGGGGTTGAAAGTCGGAAGCATAACTCAGCCGAACAACAACGCAGGTAACTGGGAATAAAGAAATTAAATCAACAAATAGAGATTAAATGCAGTCAAGCATTGATTATGTTGATAGAAGTTATTGTTTAACAGCGAATAAAGATTACAGATTATCCATTCAGGTAAGCCTGAATGGATTTTCTTTCTGCATCTATAATCCAGATAAACATAAACACGTAGTGTTGAAAAATTTCCCGTATTCCGAAAATGTCGCCGACATCAATCTTTGGCTGAAGGAAATCAACCGGATAGCCGAAAGTATGACAGCCGACATCGCCGCCATCAAAACTTCTGTCAAATGTTTGTTTATATCGCGGAAAAATGTTCTGATACCAAAGAATATCTTTTCGGCAAACAGTATCGGGTCGTATATCTCGTTTTTCTTCCAACTCGACGAATTCGATGAGATTCATTATCAGTATATTCCCGAAATCGAAGGCTACTGTTGCTTTGCTTTGCCAAGTCCCATAGTATCAAAAATCATCTCTCGGTTCGGCAAATCAGATTTTTACAGTCAATCGTATCAGATAATCCGCCGAACGAAAAATTACGGCACGGGAATGAGTATTGTTTTTTGCGATAACTTCATGGATATAAGCATCTTTAAGAACAATAAACTCGTTCTGAACAATTTTTTCGAAATATTCGACATTAAAGATATAATCTATTTTGTTTCAAGTATTTCCGATAAATTTGCCGTTAAAGACATACCTATATATATGTCGGGAAATATTTCGAACAGCGAAATCAAAAAACTGAAAAAGTTTTTTCCATCAATCGTTCAGGAACAAAACCGGGAAATATCGTTGTTGCTTGGCTCCGAAGTTTCGACTAAATACTACAATTTGTTGTCGTTACAGGAATGCGAATAATCAGCGGACAATATAAGGGACGGTTGTTGCCTGTCGTGCCTAAGGGTTTTAAAGCCCGACCGACTACGGATTTCGCCAAAGAAAATCTGTTCAATATTCTGGAAAATTCGTTCGACATAAGCGCTGTTAAGGTTCTCGATCTTTTCGCCGGAACAGGCGGAATATCATACGAATTCGCTTCGAGAGGAAGCGCGCATGTCGATGCTGTAGAAATCGAGCCATTGCATTTCAACTACATCAAAAAAACTTCCGAAACGCTGGATTTTAAACAGATACACGTCATTCGTAACGATTCTTTCCGTTTCCTCAAATTTTGTAGCGAATCGTACGACATCATCTTCGCCGACCCTCCATACACAAACAGACAAATAGCATTGATACCCAAATTAGTCGCCGAAAATAATCTGCTGAACGAGGGCGGATGTCTGATTGTCGAACATTCGGCAAGCGACAACTTTTCAGATGTCGAAGGTTTTACGCAACAACGACGATATGGCAGCGTAAACTTCTCGTTTTTCGATTTTTAACTTATAACAATTGTTTCCCGCAAAGACGAAATAACACTTGTTCAGGAGAATATCCCCCCTCTCTTTTAACCTTATTTTTAAAGATTTACGTGGATTTTTCCACGATCTGCGTGAATCTGCATACCCTCCAAAAAAAACCTTGCTTTTGTATTTCAAAAAAATGAAACTAAAAAGCAAGGAATAAAAACAAAAAAAAACAAAAATTCATTATTCGTCTTTTTCTTCGGCTTCGTATGCCTTCAACAGTTTTTCCTGAACATCGGCAGGAACCTGTTGATAATCGGCGAATTTCATTGTGAATGTCGCACTCCCCGAAGTCAAAGAACTGAGAGATGTCGAATACTTGTACATCTCTGCCAAAGGCACTCTGGCTTTGATAACTTCGAATCCGCTATCGCTTTCCATACCTTCGATGATTGCTCGGCGGTTCTGCATGTCGCTCATGACGTCGCCCATATATTCCGATGGTACGTAGATATTTACATTATATATCGGTTCCATGATTTTTGGACCGGCTTTCTTGAACCCTTCTTTAAATGCGTTACGTCCGGCAAGCCTGAACGACAATTCGTTCGAATCGACGGGGTGCATTTTTCCGTCGTACACAATCACGCGAATATCACGGGCATAGGAACCGGTGAGAGGTCCTTCTTCCATTTTTTCCATTATACCTTTTAATATAGCAGGCATAAACCGTGCGTCGATAGAGCCGCCGACGATACTGTTGTAGTAAATGAGTTTTCCGCCCCATTCCAGATCGATTTCTTCCTTTCCTCTGGCGCTGAATTTGAGTTCCCTGCCTTCGAGTTTCAATGTCGCCATATCGGGAGCGCCTTCGATATGCGGCTCGATAACGATGTGAACCTCGCCGAATTGCCCTGCTCCACCCGACTGTTTTTTATGACGGTAATCGGCAAGGGCGGTTTTTGTAATTGTCTCCCGATAAGGGATTTTCGGTGCAAACAACTCGATATCTATTTTGTGGTTGTTGAGGAGTTCCCATTTAAGGATGTTAATATGGTGTTCTCCTTGACCACTGAGTATTGTCTGTTTCAATTCTTTGGAATATTCGACAATCAAAGTCGGGTCTTCCTGATGTGCACGGTGCAGAAGTTCACTGAGTTTTTCGTCTTCGCTTTCGTTTTTGGCTTTGACTGCCGTGCGGAATTTTGGGTCAGGAAAGATTATCGGAACAAATTTCCAGTCGGTTCCTGCGTTCAGAGTTTGATTTGTCTTCGTATTTTTCAACTTGACTGTACATCCCAAATCGCCTGCGACCATTTCCGCTACTTTTTCCCGTTTTTTTCCTGCAGAAGCGAACAGGCTCGACAAACGTTCCTTCGTATCGTTGGTAGCGTTCACCATGTCCATTCCTTCTTTTATGATTCCCGACACCACTCTGAAGTAACTCACTTCGCCGATATGTTGCTCAACAGAGGTCTTATATACAAATATTGATGCGGGACCGTTCGCGTCGCATGGGACTTCGATGCCGGTTTCCGTAACAAACACGTTTCCGTTGTCGGGATAAGGCGCTACGTTGGTGATAAAATCCATCAACCGTTTCGTTCCGATATCTTTTTTTGCGGATAAACAGAACACCGGAAACGCACTTCGTGTCTTGATTCCCAACGACAAGCCTTTCAGAATTTCGTCTTCGGAAAGTTCGCCTTTGTCGAAAAATATTTCCATTAAAGATTCGTCGTGTTCAGCCGCCGATTCGACTAACGAGTTATGATATTCGGCTGCTCTGTCGGCTTCGGCTACCGGAATTTCGTTTTCTACTCTTGTCCCGTTATCGTCTTTGAAGGTGTAATACTTCATTTTCAGCACATCGACAAAACCGTCGAACCCGCTACCCACCGATAATGGATATTGAATAATAACAACGCGGTTTCCGAATGACTGTTTCAGCGATTCGACAGTTGCTTCCCAATTCGCCTTTTCGTGGTCTAACTGATTGACTGCCACAATTACGGGCTTTTGATTTTTATCAGCCCACCGGCTCAATGTCCGTGTCCCGATTTCCACTCCCGCC
This sequence comes from Prevotellaceae bacterium, assembly GCA_031278135.1. Lineage (GTDB taxonomy): Bacteria > Bacteroidota > Bacteroidia > Bacteroidales > UBA932 > JAIRLF01. The sequence continues at coordinate 13,515 of JAITKY010000145.1, forward strand.
TGAGCGTTAATGGTTAATACACAGGTATCAGCGACTTTCATTGCGGAGATAACTCCATTGACAAAATCGTCGGCTCCCGGAGTATCGACTATATTCAACTTGTGCCCATTATATTCTGTATATAAGGGCGTTGAATATATCGACCGTTTATACAACTGTTCCACTTCGGTATAGTCGGAAATTGTGTTTTTTGCGTCCACGCTTCCTCTCCGGTCTATTACTTTTCCTTCGAACATCATGGCTTCAGCCAAAGTTGTCTTGCCCGAACCGGCACTACCAAGTAGAACAATGTTTTTAATCTGATTCGTCGTATATGTTTTCATATATCTTATAAAAGTTAAAAAAATTACATTTATATTATTAAATTATACCAAATTACATTAAATATTAATACCTTTTTAAGCCCTCAAAATTATAAAAAATATCAACCGACAAAACTTTTTTTTTCAGTTTACAAAGATTTTTATAACATACTGTCTGTAATATGTCCGTTAATATTATGATTCACAGAATGATTCGTATTCAAAATTTCATTGTAATTTTTTTGATTTTTTTTTATGAAAATGGTATTTTTACGAAAAAACATCCGTGTCGATGATGAAAAAACACATTTTTTGCAAAAAATTTCAACTTTTTTATGGCAATTTTACGGCTAAATATTATTTTGAGGCACTATTGGGCATAGACCTATTCCAGATATAACTCCGAACTACAGTATCTTCTATATTTCTCCTCATTAGATCACTTTCAGCAACCAACTGCGCAACACAATTGCCGCTATTGTAACCGGAAAAAGCCATTTTATTACTGTATCCATCCCTCTTGTTACATTAATCCTTGTTCTTCTAATATTTTTACTACTTCTTCTTTAGTCAAAGAAACATACTTTGCCATTTCTTCAATCGAAACTCCATTGAGCTTCAAATTCATGAGAATTATTTTTCATAGTCCTTCAGAAATAAGATTTAGCCGACTGTCCAACTATCAAAATATTCGTATCATTTGTATTCAAAAAACCATCGATAACGATCATTTTGATGTAAATTATCCGGATTTTACAGTTTGTTATCTCAAATATTTGTGTTTACAGTTATCACTATAACAGGCAGATATAAAAATAATGCAAAAAAATTGCCGGTTTGT
>JAITKY010000179.1 GCA_031278135.1 Prevotellaceae bacterium
AATAGTGTTAGACATTTCGAATCTCTTTATGAGTTTTATTAAGTCGTTATATTTTATTTATTTCGTGTCCCTAATAAAAAATTCCGCCGGAGATTGAAAATAATTCATCTTCGGCGGAATCCAGTCATTCTTAGATTTTTAATCCTTATTTTTTAATTACCGAAACAGGTCCCAGCAATCCGGACGATTGCAGGCGAGTGTTTACGTCAGTCAATTTATCGGTGTAGACAATTCTGTTTTCTGGTGGGAGGCGCAGGTCGCCGATTATACGGTTCACCCATGTATTGACCACTTCGATTTCTACGGAATTGTCGCCGTTTTTCAGTTGCGATGTTACATCGACACGATAGGGCGTTGTCCATACGCCGCCGACATATTTACCATTGATTTTCACCTTAGCCATTACGCTGACTTTTCCGAGATCGAGATACAGCGTTTTGCCGGCGGGTTTTTCGGCGAGGGTGCATTTGGTTTTATAGACCGCTGTTCCCGAATAATAGCGGATTTGTTCGTTTTCGTGTTTCGACCAGTCACACAGTTTGTCGAAGACCACAGTTTCGGTAGGACCACGTTTAACTGCATCCGATTCGAAAGTCACTTCCCACGGCGAATTTATTTCGACAACAGTTTCCATTTCGGGGAAATTAACATTGTGCAGCATCGGAGAGCTCATCGAACTGCCTTTCTTTCGGAAAACGATGAAAACACTTTCGAGCGATTCCAGCTTTACCGGCACGATTGTTGTTTCGTCGGTTTGTTCGAACGCCGGCAAAGGACGAATTGTTCCCGTCACGGCGTCCCAGAGTTCGGGTTGCATATCTTTAATCCTGAAATCGATAGACGTTTTCACCTGTTGTTCGCTCTGGTTGGTGATGAAGTAAATATCTTTACCATCGAACGTACGATGATTGTACAGCAAAGGAGTTTTGGGGTCGATACGGCAGTCGGGAACTATTCTCAACAAATCGAGAACTTCCTGCATATTCATACCGGTCAATATCGTTCCTTTCCCGTAGCTGCGCTGTTTTACGGACAAGTCGCCCCACATCTTTTTTGCTAACGAATTAACTAATTCGTCGGCTTCGGGATAACCTTTCATACTTGGTGAACGGCTTGGCGGAGGTCCCAATATAACAGCGCCTTCGGAGACCAGCTGTTCGATTTTCTGCAACACTTCGGGACGCATCGTTTCAAGTTTCGGCAACACCAACACACGGTACGAAGTCCCGTGAGGCAGAATCAGTTTTCCATCTTTCACCGACAAATCACGCACAATCACTTCAGCGTTGATATAATCGAAACTGTAGCCCTGCGGTATTTCGGGATTGCGTATTCCGGTCATTTTTGGAGCATCTTCGCCGATAAAATACGCCACATCAGCAACATTCAGTCCCTGTTGAAGCATGAAATTACACCGTCTAAGATATAGAGTAAACAAATCGATATGTTTGAACCACGTGTTTTTACGGTTAAATTCATTTCCGAACCATTCGTCGATTCCCGGATAACGGTCTTCGTAAGCCTGTTGGATGTAGACGTGCAACAAAGTATTGTTGATTCCTTCGGTAAACGACCAGTCGCCACGACGTTTTATGATAGCGGGATAACGGACGTATGCACCTCCTCCGCAAGTGAACGATTCCGCCGAAACCCTTGTTTTTCCGTAAATATGTGCGCACGACGAGGCTGCACGGTTTTCGATGTCGCCCAGATTGCCTTCGCTCCAAAATTCGCCGCCAACTTCGTCGGATTGACCGCCATATTGCAAAAATTCGCCGGGGAATCCCCAGTGTCCGTAATTTTCGAGCCATGTTCCAAGACCGTGTTTATGACAGATTTCCCTTAATCCGCCGACATAATCGTAAGCAACCTTATCGGCAACCATTCGACGAACATCCCACAGAAAACGGTCCGACAAATCGGGACTGCCGATGATATGTCCGTTGAAAACAGGCAGATAAGGCAGCGCATCGTAACCGTAACGTTCTTTAAAATCTTCGAAAAAACCATCGGTAAAATTCTGACCGCCTGTTTCGTAACTGTCCTGAACTGCAAGTTTCCATGTTTTACGGTCTTTAGCCGGTACACGTTCGATAATTTTCCCAAGAAAAGCATCGAAATGTGCGGCGACATGTTCTTTACTCATTTTATCGACTTCAAGACCTGTGCCTTCCACCGATGCGGGAGAGTTTGTTACACCTGTCGAACGCATTCCTGTTCGCAGAATTATCCATTCGCCTTCGGGAACATCCCATGTAAGTGTTCCGTCGGCAGCCATATATTTCGAAATATCGAGTGTCTGTTCGGGTTTAGCAATCGACGATGCTTCGGGTTGAATTTCCGGCTGTTTATCCCAAAGATAATCGTGCCAGTAGGGAAGCGGCGACTGAAACATTTTTGCCAGCGTTTTTTCGGGATAACGTTCCATAACCGGTGTAGCAGACAGGATTATGTTGCTTAAACGAACGCCGTCCGTATTGTTGAAAACAATGCGGTATTCCGAAGACGTAACATCGGGAAACGTAACCACAATCGGCGCATAGGGTTTGAATCCCACGTTGAGATTTGCGTTTGTACGGTTGATAACGAACCGTTTAACGGATTTAAATTCTGTTCCGGTTTTTGCCTGCAACTCGGCTTCGGCGTAAGAATAATCGGAAACCTGAAGTTCGAGACTGCGAGCCGTGTACGTTTTCGGCAATATAAGCCCGATATACGATTCTCCTGTCGGAATAACGTATTTTTCAAAAACTTCCGGCGATTTAGCTGCCAAAATTTTACTGTCGGAAAATGTTACTCGTGCGTTTGGAGTGTCGAACAGATTTTGTTTGTAATCGCCTGCGACAGGGAAAGCGATGACTTTCACATCCTGAAAATCGTCGGACGTTTTTGACAGTTTCTGTTCCAGTTTGACAGGACCTTTCACGCGCAGTTCCGACGCATCCAAATAGCGCATCGACTGTTCGGGTGTTATCCACGGTCCTCCCGACTGACTCCAGCCCGGCGAATTAAATATCCCGAGTTCGATACCGAGTTCGGTAGCGGTTTTCAAGGCAGTATGCATGACATCCCACCATTCGTCGCTGAGAATCTTCACCTTGCCTGTAGGATACGATTGTTGCCCGATGTTGCCGATAAAAGCCCGCGTAATGCCGGCTTCTTTCATTGATTGCAAGTCTTTTACGACTGCTTCTTTCGAGATATTGTCGTTAATCCAGTACCAATAGACACCGATACGTACACTGTCGGGTGGAGAAACAAACCCTTTCTCGATTGTCGAAAATTTGTCCGAACAGCCGGACATCAAAATTGCTGATAATGCAATACTTGTAATAATTGTGTCAAAAAATTTCATACCACATAGTTTTAATTAATATCTTATACTTTTAATTTAAATTATTATCCAGTTATTCGGTTTTAACTGTCCAATATATGTATCGACAGTCCTGAACGAAGTTTAGGTTCGAACCATGTTGTTTTTGGAGGCATTATTTCTCCTGCGTCGGCAATGTTGATTAACTGCCGCATACTCACAGGATACAGAGCGAAAGCCGCCGCCATTTCTCCGGAATCGACTCTTTTGCTCAAAACCTCAAGTCCCCTGATACCGCCGACAAAATCTATTCTTTTCGACGTACGCAAATCTTTTATGTCCAGAATTTTGTCTAACACCAAACTGGATAAAACGGTAACATCCAATCCGCCGACAGGATTGGAATCGTCGTATGTACCTTCCTTTGCCGTTAAGGAATACCATGCGCCGCCGATATACATCGAAAAATTGTGCAGAAACGCAGGTTTATAAGGCGTTGAGGCGTTTTTCTTTTCGACGATGAAATTCTCTTTCAGTTTGTCGATAAACTGTTCGGCGGTCAATCCGTTAAGGTCTTTGACGAGCCTGTTGTAATCGATTATTTTCAAGTGACTTTCGGGGAAAATAACAGCCATAAACCAATTGTATTCTTCATTTCCGGTGTGATTTGGATTTTGCAGACGACGTAATTTGGCGACAGCGGCGGCAGCGGCTGTACGGTGGTGTCCGTCTGCTATATACAGGGCAGCGACATTTTCGAATATTCCGGTGATTCGCTCGATATGTTCCGGATTATCGACAACCCAGAGTTGATGACGAAATCCGTCGGAAGTAGTGAAATCGTATTCGGCGCTTTGGGTTTCGACAATCGACGACACAAGCGCATTCATTTCGTCCACATCGGGATACGAGAGAAATACAGGTTCGATATTAGCGTTTTGCACATCGACATGCCGTATTCGGTCGTCTTCCTTGTCTTTTCTTGTCAATTCGTGCTTTTTGATTTTTCCGGCTTCGTAATCTTCAGCATTAGTGCATGCTGTAAGTCCATATTGAGTTCTGCCGTCCATAGTTTGCGCGTAGATGTAATATTTTTCAGTATCATCCTGCACTAACCAGCCGTTTTCGACCCATTTACGAAAACATTCTTGGCCTTTTGCATACACTTCACCGGAATATTCGTTTGCTAACGGGTCAAAATTGATTTCCGGTTTTGTAATGTGTAACAGCGATTTTTCACTTGCTTCAGCCTTTGCTTCGGCGGAATTAAGGACGTCGTAAGGACGAGCCGCAATCTCCTCGACATATTCTTTCGGAGGACGAACGGCTTTAAATGGTTTTAATCTTATCATAATCTATCTATATTTATTCAAACTGTTGATTATTGATTATTAACTGCTTTTGTGACCCATTCTTTCACTTGGTCGGGCGAAGGATTTTTCAGTCCGAGTTTTTGTTTTTTGTTGATACCGCACAAGTCGTTAAAGAGTTTTCCATGATTGATGACTGCAAGGGATTTAACGGTTGTGAATCCTGCTTTTTGGATTGCGACGACCCATTCTGCTGGTATACCGATTGCTTCGTAAGCTGCCGTTTCGTCGGTTGCGACCTTTTTTTCGGGACGCATTTGCGGGAAAAACAGCACATCCTGAATCGACGCCGTTTCCGTCATCATCATCACCAAACGGTCGATTCCGATGCCCATGCCCGACGTTGGCGGCATGCCGTATTCGAGCGCACGGACGAAATCCATGTCGATAAACATTGCTTCGTCGTCGCCTTTCTCCTTCATTTTCACCTGATCTTTGAAACGTTCGAGTTGATCGACCGGGTCGTTGAGTTCCGAATAGGCGTTGCATATTTCTTTTCCGCCGACGAAAAGTTCGAAACGTTCGGTCAAAGCAGGATTATCGCGATGTTTCTTGGTCAGAGGCGACAATTCCACCGGATAATCAATAATAAAAGTCGGTTGAATCAGATGATGTTCGCATTTTTCGCCGAATATGGCATCTATCAGTTTTCCTTTGCCCATCGTGCTGTCGATTTCGATATTCAATTCTTTGCAAGTATTTTGCAATTGGGTCTCGTCCATATCCGAAATATCGACTCCCGCATATTCCCCGATTGCTTCCAACATCGGCAAACGGCGGTAAGGTCCTTTAAATTCCACTTCGTTATCGCCGATTTTCACACGGGTACAGCCATTTACTTCGGTCGAAATCTTTTCGAAAAGTTGTTCGGTGAAATTCATCATCCATCGATAGTCTTTGTATGCTACGTAGATTTCGAGACAGGTAAATTCCGGATTATGAGTACGGTCCATTCCTTCATTACGGAAATTGCGCGAAAACTCATACACGCCCGTAAATCCTCCGACTATCAGCCGTTTGAGATACAGTTCGTTTGCAATGCGAAGATATAACGGCATATCCAAAGCATTATGATGCGTGATGAACGGACGTGCGGTCGCTCCTCCTGGAATCGACTGCAAAACAGGTGTATCGACTTCGAGATAATTCTTGTCGTTGAAAAATTGCCGCATAGCGTTCACTATCTTTGTTCGTTTGATAAAAACATCTTTTACATGAGGATTGACAATCAAATCGACATATCGCATCCGGTATCGCTGTTCGGGGTCGGTGAAAGCGTCGAACACCCGTCCTTCCTTTTCTTTGACAATCGGTAAAACTCTCAACGATTTGCTCAGAACTGTCAATTTTTTTGTATGAATCGACAATTCGCCCATCTGCGTTATAAAAGCATAACCTTCAACGCCCACAATGTCGCCTATATCCAAAAGTTTTTTGAAAACGGTATTATACATCGTTTTATCATCGTTTGGACAGATGTCGTCACGTTTAACATACACCTGAATCCGTCCTTTTTCGTCCTGTAACTCGAAAAACGAAGCACTGCCCATAACGCGTCTTGCCATGATACGTCCGGCAATGCTAATGTCTTTAAAATTACCCTTTTCGGGGTCAAATTCGGAGGATATTTCTTCCGTCGTGCAATTCACTTCAAACTCCTGTGCCGGATATGCCGGAATACCGAGTTTCTCCAATTCAATCAACGAGTTGCGCCTGAAAATTTCCTGTTCGCTAAAATCTTGATACATGTCTTTTTCTTATTATAAAAACCGGCGCAAAGATACAAAATATATTGTATTTGTTTTTTGTTGAGGGGAGCGGGGTGTACGACAAAATTCCCTTTTCCCAGATTTGTGTAAATCTGTGGATCATATCCTCTTTTTATCCACAGATGTCCACAGATGTTCACAGATTTGATTCATCTGTGTGAATCTGTGTGAATCTGTGTGAATCTGTGGATCCTTTTATTCACAGATTTCGGACTTCTGTGTGTTAATCTATGGATAAAAAGGGAATTTTGTCGTACACCTGGGGGAGCGGGTGTACGACAAAATGTCGTTTTTAAGCGCTTTGGTTTTCCGAGAGCCTCGCAGGGTTCCGGAGAACCGCACGAGACTCTTTCAAGTACAAAATGTCAGGTTTTGGAGGTGGGGGGCTAAAACTCGGCGACGATTATCACGAGTTCTTTTTTAGTGGTGATATTCGATCCTGCTGCCGGAGTATAGACAAATTTAAAGATTTTAGCGTTGTTATAGTTCCGGTATTTTATCGAATACAATGTCGGCGCTGTCTCCCATGCTTTTGCGGCGTTGAATATATTTGCGCCGGCATACTGGGATGGCGGTGCGACGACAGTCACATTGTTGCTGACAGTATTGTCGTGGTTGAGAGTATTGTCGTAGAGCCATTGTCCACCGAGCTCGAGACCAAGTATGTAGTTAAGATTTAGCGTTTGACTTGATTCGTGCGTTCCGCATACTGTTATTGTATCCGGAACGCGGAAGATTCTGTCCTTCACCGTACGTATATAGACCTTTGCGTCGGACGATCCACACGATGTTGCAGAATATTTATAGGTATAAGTCGATATATTGTTGAAATCGCTACTGTTGATTGATCCGGTTGTATTGTCGGTGTTGCCGATAAATGCGGGAGCGTGTTGCGATAACCTGTCCCACTGTATGCCGGAGTAACTTGTGTTGTCGATGAAACTTGACAGATTGACAATACGTCCCGGTACTGGCGACAACTGTATCCTGATATCCGACGCTCTGATTTTTTCGGTAATCTTGATACTAATGGAATCCGATATAGCGCAGCAATTTATCGAACCGACATTCCCGCTTTTCCCGATACGCAGGCGATAATATCCATTGTTGGCCGGCGTAATATTTTCGATTTTCAGCGAGACATTCAACGGGGGATTATCGATGTTGCTGGCAACAGTCCTCCAACTGATGCTGTCGAAGTGACGAAATTCCCACCGAAACTCGACCTCGTTCCCTAATGTATTTTCTTCGGCGGGATAACTGCCGTAAATATCGTGGTTTTCGCCGGCACACAAGTTGCGGTTTCCATTGTCGGTCAATACGATTTTCGACGTACACAGATAGATTTTGATGTCGTCGATAACAAAGACATTATACGATGAACCGGAACTGTTGTTGATGATTTTCACAACGATCGATCCGACTTTGTCGGGTACGGTAAATACTAATCCGTAGTTTTTCCAGAGTCCGTCGTCCGTCAGACTTCCGGTGTAATACTTCGATAGCACATTGCCGTCCACATCTTCGATTACGAAAATCAAGTTTACCTTATTCGTTTGGTTTATGTTCGCAACGCTTGCTACCCAAGCCGAAATATCCAGTGTTGCTCCTTCGCACAAGTCGTCGAGGCGGCACTGGTAGAATTGTCCTGGCGCTTTAGTCGTCCTGAATTGCAGCATGTAGCCGCGCGATGGATCTTTTGGGAAAGTATAGTCGTAGATATTGTTTCGCCAACCAGATAATCCTCCGCTTACCTTACGGATTGAATAAGAGTTATTATCCTCATATTTCGTAGAATAGACATAGTTTTGCACCTGACTGATATTGCCGTTTTGCACGATATTATCGTCCGAAGTCGAGTTACCGCCGAAATCTTCGTGAAACAGCAACGTTCCATTCGTCATACATTTCGAAGGCTTATCGCTTTCACAGTTAGCGGCTACCGACAAATTAATTCCGAGACGCGGGAATACGTCATTGGCAAATCCCTTAACATTAGCCTGAATCCACAATGTTTCATCTTTATTGCCTTTGACCACATTTATCGAGTTGCTTTTTTGTCCACCTTTCAAAACGGTGTTTCCTGTTTGGCTGTTATACCAGTCGAATGTTACATTTGCGACAGGGTCGAGTTCAATCGTCATGTTGGCGTCCGGGCAAGCGATATATTCCAGAGCTTTCGGCCTCAAAGTGAATATATAAGCCGTCGCTTCGCTGCTCACCGTGATATTGTTATCCGTACAGCGAATACGGTAGCGGATGGTATCGACACCCTGAAATCCCGGGTCCGACGAGTACGAAATCTGCGTGCCTGCGACGAGCGTCGATCCGTGTCGCGCCGATTCGAATATTTCGATTTGCGGCGTAATATTCGCATTGTAGATGTCGTTTTTGCAAATATCCATGTATACCTGACTGTTGCCTATATGCGAAAAATAATCATCCATAGCAGTGACCTGCATTGTGTATGCGACATTATTAGTCGGGTCGCAGTCGAAAAAGTCTTTTGCAGGGAACTTCGTTGAGCCGTCGTCAACCAGACGGGCATAAATGATCTTTCCGACAAGATTGCCCTGTAAAAAATAATCTATCGTAGCGTTGCGGTTGGGATAAATATCCTTTTTGAGCGTCGAGGTTACGATTCTGTTCTTCGGATTGATTTCGGTGTGATAGAACGTTATCGGCGTTTTGGTGTTTGCCGACGCACCGCCTCGGTTTTCGACCGTTATCCGTATCTGTGTTTGGATTTTTGTTGAGGAGATAATCTTAATCCCTTCCATCGAAATCGAAGGGTCGGAAGTCATCATTATCGGTACGTAATTATTTGTACGGACGATAGGTTGCTGTATCCAGTTACCATTGAAAGGACGGATAGTATCCCCATACATATGCGCCGGCAGTTTGGAGTAATATTTTGTGAGCGTCGATTGCGGATAGCGCGGGACAGTGAGGTTATCGTTGATTTGCAACGGATAATATATTCCCTGGTTCCATACCGGTCGGGCGGGCGCCCACGAGCCTTCTGCCGCTTCGAATGCGCAAAGATATCCCGACGAATTTTCCGTACGGCTGACTCCTTCGAGAGCGAAAGTAATGATATCGGCGCTACCGTCGCCATTGATGTCGGCAATTACGGGACACTCGAAGCCTGTATATGAAAGGATTCCTGTCTCCCTGAAACGAATAACTTGGGGGTATGAAAGATGATCCATACTCAGATCGACAAAGTCGTAACCGTTGGCTTTGTTTGCGGGCGAAATCACTCTTAACGAAAGTTCGTCCCGATATACAAGTTCGTCGATACCGTCGGCATCGAAGTCGAACATCACGATACCCGTTTGGTGCGAGATATCGCTGTGTTTCATCATCCAGCTCAATTTAAGGCGTTTTGAGATCACTGCACGGGAATCGTAGGTAAATGCTACAACATGTCCCTGAAATTCCTGATTCGTACCATCTTTTCCAGTATATTTACTATTGGTATAATCGGGCAAGTTCGATAAACTGTGATTTTCTACATAATAATTTGTTTCTTTTTTTAACTTGCCGATTGTCATACATATCTCCGGCAATTTCAGACTGCGTGTTCCCTTACTGTCCCAACCGTCGAGCCGTCCGTTGATGTCGCCTACAAACGGAACCGAAAAATGTCCTGTCCCTGTTCCCTGTCTCAATGCCAGAACAGCCTTCAGGCTTGAGTTTCCTGTCATTCGAGGATCCCACACATAGATGACAAAATACTCCCTTTTTGTGTGACGCTTAACAACAATGACATCAAAAGAATTGTCGCCGTCGATATCCGCCACAACCGTAAAACCGTCGGTGAGATAATACGTTTTGTTTTCGATTTGTACACTTTCGGGACCGTATGTTACTTTATATGTATTATTTGCTGTAGACAAAGGGTTTGATATCAGCGGTTTATAAATCTTGCTGCCGGCGATGATTTCCATGATGCCATCGTCGTCGATGTCGTTGATTGCCATTGCAGGAATACAATCGTCATGCGGGTCGGCGCTCGGCAAACGCCCGACATAAGCATAGTTCTTGATGTTATTGTACTTGATGTTGTTGATCTCGGGGTCTGCAAAGAGGTTCAATTCTTCGAGTTCGAGTACTAATGCGCCTGTTTGACCGTTATATATTTTGTTGTAAACAATGACTTCGGCAATGCCATCGCCGTTAAGGTCGGAAATGTACGGTACAGGCGACCCGAAGTAATGAGCAGAGTTATCGCTGTAACCCGATGCATAAGGATATTTTGGCAGTACCGACGCTTCCCAAAACATTCTCAGATTTAATATGTCCCGGGTTACGTTGAGCACAGGCTTGAGGACGTATAATTTCCCCGAACCCGTTTCGGCAACAACGATTTCGCCGATACCGTCGTTATCCAGATCGGCAATAGCCAAGTGCGAGTAACTGTTGTGACGCGGCTCCCAACGTAATTGAAAACCATATTGGGTGCCGTACCCGAACTTGTCATCGTATTTATTACCATTGCCAAGAGTGTTTAGGTCGAAGTTCAGGATTATATCGCCTGTTTGCCCGTCGTAAATCACAATCGACTTTCCGACAGCATCCAGTCCGGAGATTTCTCCTCCGCCGTCGGCAACGGCTCCAAGACCAATGATTTCGGGTTTGTCATCGCCGTTAATATCGCCTACCAGAGGAGTCGAAAAACCATCAAGTCGCACTGTGTTGTTTAAAAACTTCCGTTGCGCTTTAAACTTTACCGCCGGCATGTCTTCCATACAGGTTATTTCGTCTCTGATGTTTGCCGGACGGTCGTAATTTTTGCCGATTTCTATCGTTACCGATGCCGTATCGATGAGGTTTCCACACTGTATCCGGTATTTAACGATGTCGATACCCTTCTTCACTGTAAAATTTGGAACATAGATAAGTTCGTTTTGCACATACGTTATACTCATCGCCAATGGAGATGTTTGCGTAATGAGTGTAACCTGCGGAGTGCAATCTGCAGGATACGAATCGTTATCAAGAATTTTGACTCTGGCATAATTTGCCCTGCCGGTAGAAGCAAAATCGTCGAAAGCCTTAAACAGAGCTTCTTCGTATGCTCCCGGCGACGGATGACGTTCGTTGCGAAGGGCGCCGGTCTGGTCGTGCCGGAAGTTTGCGTCGAATTTTGCCTTTCCGATGGCGGGATTATCTATAGACGAGCTTGTCTGGGTCAGTGCATGCGATTGAGTGTATGCTCCTCTGTTGAATGTTAAGGCGCCAAGATGCTGTTTGGCATCGAACCCGATATTGTTGCCTTTACGATTCCCCACAGCATAATACTCCGAACCGATGATGTTGTCCATCGAATTGTTATCGCCGGTTTCGTAGAGATAATTACCCGAGATATTGTTGTCGCCGGAGTTCCCCGAAATGATACTGTTGCGTATCAGCGGACGCGAAACACTGAGTATTCCGTCGCCCTTGCCTTGCGATGCTGTGTTTCCGGTGATTGTCACATAGTTCAATTCGCATTTGTCGTACCGGTGATAGATGCCGCCACCATCGGAAGTGGCTGTATTCCCGCTGACAGTTGTGTTCGAGATTTTAGCAAGATTGTTTTCGGTGTATATTCCGCCGCCGTTCTTTGCGGTATTACGACTGATTTCGCTACGGTTCATAATGAATGTTCCTCGCTGATTGATTCCTCCGCCGTTAGCGTCTCCGCCGCTTGCGATGTTTTCTACTATGCGGCTGTTTGCGACGGTCATATTTCCTCGATTGTCGATTCCTCCTCCCCGTTGTGCTATGTTTTTTTCGAATGTACAACTGTCTATTTCGGCTGTACAATCGCCCGGATTGTAAAATCCTCCGCCTTCGTTCGCTGTGTTTTTTTCGAATACGCATTTTTTGAATACGACAGCCGACCGTGATCCGTTATGGATACCTCCGCCTTCGAGAGCGATGTTACGCGAAAAAACATCCGAATCGAACGTTGCTTGCGAACGGTTGTATATGTCGAACGCTCCACCGTGCATCCCGGCGGAATTGTTGTCGTACACACATTTGCTCGACTTCAATTGTCCGCCGGTGATGTGTATTGCACCTCCGTAATTGGCGGAGTTGCCCGAGACTGTGGAATTACGGATGTCCAACTGAGCCTGCATGATGCCAACGCCGCCGCCACGCATGTCGGACGAAGCAATGCGGGTGTTATTAACTATCTCCGAATTGTCGATGACGACTGAAGCATTACTGTTGATGAATATTCCGCAACCGTCGGCGTTCGAATGATTGTCCGATACACGGATATGCGAAAATCTGATTGCTCTGTCGACGCCGGCTTTTGTTCCGACAAATATTCCAGCGCCTTTTGAGTTGTTGCCGCCTCCGTTGGCATATCCTCCTTCGACGGTCAAATAGCCAAGCATCGGTGTCGATACGCTGTTGGCGTTATTGGCATTGTTGGCAATGGTAACGACGTGATAGACGTTATTATCCTGTCCGGAAATGCTTATCAACCGTACGGCTGTAATCGCAACGGCTTTATCGGCAATCGGCTTCCCGTCGGCGTCGTAACCGCCCTGTACCGACACGCCATTACCAATCAAAAAGGTTTTGGCTCTTTTGTTGCCGTGTTCGTTTCCCGCCGCATCGAAATATGGAATGTAATTTCCAGCGGCTAAATAGAATACGTCACCCGATACGGCAGTAAGTAACTGCTGCGTAAGTGCCCGGTTATCCATTGCGTTTGCCCAACTGTCGCCGGTACGTGTCCCCGAACCGTTTACTTTGACGTAATAATTTGTGCCATAAAGCGACGCTACTGTCATGAATATCACAACAAACGATAGTATAGCACGAAGAATTTTTAATGTAAATTTCTCTGTCTCAATAATCATTTTATTTTATTTTACTCTTTTTTTATGTAAATCAATAATAATGCTCTTTTTTACAAAAGAGTCTGAATAGGAACATTGTTGCGATCCAAAACATTATTATTATATCATGGTAACAGAGAATTTCTTCAACCCTTTTTTATATGAACAATCATCCTCTTGATGACCTTTCATTCTCCCTCTTTTTTACCATCGCTTTAAACAAGTGAAACCTGATTATGTTGAAAGGTGTTTTATTGGGTGATGAGATATGAGTGATGAGCGGGCTAAATCTTTTTTTTGAGGCGCTATGAAAAATAAATAATGCCTGTCCAAAAACTGTTATATCAATTGTATTATCGTGAGACCCAACAGGGCGTAATCCGTGGATAATCATTGATTCCGCCCTTTCAGGGCTTCCCATTTATACGAATCTTTTTCGTAGGGCGTTGCCCTACGCTATTGATTGACGGGCTTTGACTGCGTCGATTTAAAAATTCAGCCCTTTTTTGCTTTCCGCAAAAACTTAGCCTAATATAATTTTTCAGTTGATATAAATGACCTTAAAACAGTCTGTTAATATGTTGTTTACGGAAAGCGTCATTGTAAGTAGTGCAGTAACGGAGCGATCCAGTAAGTTACGCTTTGTTCCTTGCAGTCGCAATGACGCTGTGATTCTAAATCATACATTCGTTACTATTACTGTAAATTCGTAAACGCTGTTAGGGATACAGTAGCTACCGTTAATA
>JAITKY010000105.1 GCA_031278135.1 Prevotellaceae bacterium
ACTCTGATGTTCAGAACAATCAAAATTCCAAAACACAACTTTATTTACAGTTTTTCGACAGGAGTGAGTTTTTAACGCCGATTAAAAAACGAAATATTTCCGTTTGAGAATAATAAAAATCGTAATGACTAAATCCTTTTTTGAGGCGCTATTTGGATTCAGAGAATTTGACAATCGGCGAAACGTCTATACATGAATCTCGTAAATTCAACTTTCAGTTTTTGTGGATTTAACACATAGATGACATTGCTCCACTGTTACATGAGTAATGAATATCGGACATCGGACGTCAACTTCAGTATCAGGCTATACCAAAAAGATATCAGGGGCTTTCGTCGCGTATCACTTACGGATACAAATATACTTACATGATTGACAGAAATTTCGGATACACAGGTTCGGAAAACTTCAAAAAAAGCGAACAATTCGGTTTTTTCCCTTCCGTAACTGTCGGATAGGTTCCCAATAATCTACGTAGAGACGTTATCTATAATGTATTAAAAAAGTATTTCTGCTGTTTTTTACGTTCGTCTTTTGATTTGGCGATATAGATTTTTTCGCCGGTATATGGGTCTTTTCCGGTGTAGAATATTGTTGATGCCAGAGTCATTGGCGTAGGCGTAAAACTCTGTACCTGTTCGAGTTTATAGTTCATTTGCGACATGATGGCGGCTAACTGGCGCATGTCGTTTTCCTTACAGTGCGGCAGTCCGGAGATAAAATACGGGATTAGTTGTTTTCGATAATTTTTTTGCCGGTTCAGTTTGTCGAATATCGTTTTCAGTTTCACAAACAGACTGAAAGGCGGTTTGCGGACAGCGTTTAACACACGGTCGGACGTATGTTCCGGAGCCACTTTCAACCGTCCCGAAACATGGTGTTCCATGACCGTTTCGAAATACCGTTTACTTGTTTCGTCGATAAAACCATTGTTGTTCAGAAACATGTCGTATCGTATTCCGCTTCCTATCGACACACGTTTCACTTTCGGATGCCGGCGTACTTTCGAATACAAATCAAGCAACGGCGCATGGTCGATGTTCAGATTAGCGCATATTTTCGGAAACAGACACGACGGTTTTCGGCATGATATACAGGCGCGTTTGTTTTTTCCCCCCATGCGATACATGTTTGCCGCCGGACCACCCAAATCGGATATATGACCTTTGAAATCGGGCATGTTGACGATCTTCTCCACTTCGTCGAGTATGGATTTTTCCGACCTGCTTGTGATAAATTTTCCCTGATGAGCGGATATCGTACAAAAACTGCATCCACCGAAACAGCCTCTGTGTATGTTGATTGAGTGTTTAATCATTTCGTAGGCGGGAATAGTTTTTCCCCTGTATCGCGGATGTGGCAGGCGGGTGAAAGGCAAATCGTAGATTTCGTCGATTTCCTCCGTTGTCGATACAGGATATGGCGGATTGACAACGACGGTTTTATCTCCGCAGTTTTCCAGCAACCGTTTGGCAGCGAAAGCGTTAGATTCGGTTTCGATTATCTTGAAATTCTCACCGAATTTGTCCCTGTCGTCAAGACACTGTTCATAAGAATGTAGAATTATGGAATTTGCGGTGAATTTATCCGACATATTCTTCGGAACGGCGAATGCTATTTGCGGAATATCGCAGATTGCGTCTCTGTTGCCGGTCATAAAACACCCGGCAAGAGTGACAATAGTCTTTTCACCCTGTCCATAAATGAGATAATCGGCGCCGGAATCAATCAACACCGAAGGTTTCAGGACATCGTCCCAAAAATCGTAATGCGTCAACCTTCTTAACGAGGCTTCGATTCCTCCGGCAACAACGGGAATATCGGGATATAACTTTTTGAGAATCTGCGAATATACGGTTACAGCACGATCGGGACGGGCATTTGCTCTTCCGCCGGGCGTATATGCGTCGTCGCTTCTTGTCCGTTTATTTGCGGTGTACCGATTTACCATGCTGTCCATTGCGCCCGCGTTGACAGCAAAAAAGAGTTTCGGTTCGCCAAGTTTCTTAAAATCACGAAGGTCGTCCTGCCAATTCGGTTGTGGGACGATCGCCACTTTCAGACCGGTATTTTCGAGCATACGTGCGATAACAGCAGTCCCAAATGCTGGATGGTCGATATATGCGTCGCCGGAAAAAAATATCACATCTGCCTGATTCCAACCCAGACACTCCATTTCCTTTCGAGAAGTGGGAAGATGACCGGACAGCAAACGAACAGGAATATCACTCATCACTCACTTTAACGCTTCCGAACCGCCCACAATATCAATCAGTTCTCCGGTTATAGCCGATTGGCGTACCTTGTTATACTGCGTACTGAGTTCACCGAGTAAATCGTTAGCGTTGTCGGTCGCTGCCTGCATAGCCGACGAACGGGCGGCGTATTCTGCCACCAGTGATTCCAAAAGCGTCTCATAGAACGTAAGTTTCACAACCTGAGGCGTAAGGACGCTTACTAGAGTTTCTTTGTCTGGCTCCATGATATAGTCGGGATACACGTCTTTGTGTCCGTTTCCGTCTGTCAGCGGCAGGAGTTTTTTCTCCGTAATATATTGCGTCAGAATGTTTTTGAACCGGTTGTATATCATCACCACCTCATCGACTTCCTTGTTCAGATACATTGCTATGATTTTTTCGGCAACATTCGATACTTTCGTATATGACTGATGGTCGTATATTTCGGGCGGAATATTTTCGAGAGCGATGTTTTTGTTATGCGAGAATCCGTCGTAAATCTTTTTGCCAATGGTATATAGCATGACGTTGTACGATTTGGTGTGATATTTTTCGATTATCTCCGCAGTTTTTTTGATAGCGTTTGAATTGAATGCTCCACACAAACCACTATTCGATGAAAACGAGATGATTAATACCTTTTTTGTCTCTGTATTTTGCGTCATCAGCGGGATATTTGCTTCCGACAGCGAATTTATCAGGTCGTAAAACGTTGATAATATATTGTTTTTATAGAACAAAAAAGAATTCAGCGAAGATTGTGCCTTGTGCAGTTTTGCGGAGGATATCATCCGGTTTACATCCGTGATTTTAAGGGTTGCCGAAACAGAATTTATCCTTCCTCTGATTTCTTTTAATGAAGACATTTCTTACCGGGTTCTAATTATTTGAATAAAAAACTAAAATCTTCGTCACGCTTGACTTCTAATGGTTTTTGACCGTTTTTGAACACTCTGACGGGTTTATCGCCGATGAGGCTGAGATTTCCGTCCTCGAACAGAAAAATACAGCCTTCGCGCAATCCGGCGACATACCGTGCGCTATTGGCTGCAATGTATTCTTCGATGCGCTGTTCACGTGTTTCGCCCGCATGTCCTTGAGGATGAGCGTCGAGATAATGCGGATTTATTTGAAACGGTACTAGATCGAATGCTTCGAAACTTTCAGGCTCGACGATGGGCATATCGTTTGTGGTACAGATTGTTGGACATGCCAAGTTCGAACCGGCGCTCCAACCGACATAAGGCGTTCCGCTAAGGACTTTCGCCCTGACAGCGGCTGTAATCCTCGATTCCTGAACGTATTTCAGCAGATGGAAAGTGTTTCCTCCGCCGACAACAATCGCCTGAGCCGCTTCGACTGCCGCAACAGGGTCATTTTCACAATGTATCCCCCGTATTTTGATTCCAATTTCATCGAACCGCTGCCGGACTTTATCAACATAGGCGTCATACGAAAATGTAATCGCCGCATAAGGCACAAAAAGCGCTTCTTCGACATTGTCTTTTGCAAGAAATGTCTGTATGTGCTTTTTTGGATAATCCAGATACGCTTCACCCGGATTTGTTGAATTGCTTATTAATAACAGTCTCATTTTTATGATATTTAATCGCAACCGCAATCATCATCATAACAATTGTCGCAGCAATCATCCTGACCGCAACAATCGCAACTGCAATTACCCGACAAATCTTCGGGAGTCGCTTCCCTGACATCCACTATTTCGCCAGTAAAATGTAACTCGTTTCCTGCCAACGGATGATTGAAATTCATGGTAACAGTGCTGCTATCAATCTTTTCGACGATTCCATACAGACGATTTCCTTCCTGATCCTGCATCGGGATATTTGCGCCTATGACAATGTATTCGTTGTCGAATTTACCTTCAATTTCAAAAGCGTTTTTGGGGAGTTTCATTATCGCCTCTTCGTTGATTTCGCCGTAAGCGTCAATGGCTTGCAAAATAAAATCGAACTTGTCGCCAACGCTCATGTTCGCTATTTTGTCCTCAAATGTCTGAAGCAGATATCCCGCGCCATACATAAACTGCATAGGTTTTTCTTTTGTAACTACTTCAATTTCATTTCCGTCTGCTTCGAGCCTGTAACTCAAAGAAACTACTTTGTTCTGTTCTATTTTCATTTAATTTTTATTTATTGTCTATTATTTAACAAACGTTTTAATTCTGCAATTTCCCTGTCTTTTTCTTCAAGCATTTGTTTTTGTTCTTCAAGCATTTGTTTTTGTTCTCTGTTTTTCTTTCCGAACAAATCGTCGATAATGCGCAACGCTTCTGCTTCCTTTTCTATCTCTTCGCGTTCTTTCTGATTGGCTATCATCTCAAAAAGAACATCAGTAATCAATTTTATATTTTCATCCTCTGATTGCATTTTATAGTGCTTACTCACTTCGGAACCGTCGATGAAAAAA
This sequence comes from Prevotellaceae bacterium, assembly GCA_031278135.1. Classification (GTDB taxonomy): domain Bacteria; phylum Bacteroidota; class Bacteroidia; order Bacteroidales; family UBA932; genus JAIRLF01. The sequence continues at coordinate 4,668 of JAITKY010000105.1, forward strand.
TGATTCTGTTCGAAAATACTTAACAGTTTATCCAGATTTGTAGTGTAACGTCTATCGGTAATTCTTTTTGTTTGAATAATATAACTGTCATGAGTAAGACTTTCGACAAATGGCGATTCTACGGCCATGGGTTTATTATCCTCAAGCATATCCTCGTAGTTGCGCTTTACCCTCATGCAGGCTGTTTCGATGCCGGCAAGATTGAACCCTAAAATATAGATTGTTGTAATCGGCAATGCAACTTCCTTTCCGTTTACTATATCTTTTTTCTTATACTGTTCACCAAGATAATTCCGGAAACGCATCAAATCGTCTTCGTCCCATGATTTTTGTACTTCTATCAGTATTTTACGATATTTTCCTTTTTCCGTTTTTATGGTTGCCATAAAATCTATTCGGTAGATGGAATAGCCGATATTGCTATATTCCGGTTCGCTTTTTTCTTGTTTTTTTATCTGTTTAATATCACCTTTATATGTAAATTCCTGCGGACGGACTTCTACCGAAACAATCTGTTTTTCAAGAATCGTACCAAGAAAAAATTTTGCTATTCGTTCATTCTCCATCATCCGTTTAAATACGGTGTCGTATATCGGATTGGCTATTATGCAGGACTTCGGAACTGTGTTATTCTGTACTTGCGTATCCATAATTTTTATTTCTTAAAAACGTTTTTATTTCTTAAAATTCTGCGCAAATGTAGTCAAAAATTTTTATTTCCATCGTTTTTCCGTCGAAAACCGCATATCCTCCGCCTGAAAGCCAGTCGGGTAGAACGATATAATTAAATCCGTTTGCCGAAAGATTTACGGGCGAATGAAGATGTCCCATAACGAAAAAATCGAGTTTTTGTTCTTTTGCAATCTCGCATACCTTATTATAAAAGGGATTATCGTCGGGATTGAACTTCATTTTGCCGTGCTTTTTCCTGTTGCTTTTCGACCACGCATGTGCAAACGACAGTCCGATATAAGGATGTATTCCCGCGAATACTTTCCGTAACTTCCTGTTTGTGAATATCCATCTCAATAATACGTGCATTTTGTCCGTCATATTGAGAGCGTCGCCGTGTGTCAAACAAAATTTGTGTCCGTAAAGATTTGCGACATAATCGGTTGGATGAAAAATAACTCCCAACTCCGATTGCAGATAATCGCTTACCCAAAGGTCGTGATTTCCTGCAAAAAAATGTACAGGTATTCCCGAATCGGTGAGTTCGGCGATTTTCCCCATGGTTCGGACAAATCCTCTCGGTACAACTTTCTTATACTCAAACCAAAAATCAAAAATATCTCCTAAAAGGAATATCTCTTTTGCATCGGGTTTGATACTGTCGAGCCAGTTCACAAAACAGAGTTCCCGGTTTCGCGATTCTGCATTGGGAGGCAGTCCAAGATGAACATCTGCGGCAAAATAGTAATTCATACGAATCGTCAATCAACAATTAATCAACGATTAACATTGCGTCGCCATAAGCTCCGAACTTGTATCTATCTTTTACGGCAGTGCTGTACGCATTCATCACGTTGTGATATCCGCCGAACGAAGCCGTCGCCATCAACATGGTGGACAACGGTTGATGAAAATTCGTCACAAGTGCATCAGGTACAACACATTCGTATGGAGGAAAAATAAATTTGTTCGTCCATCCTTCGTACGATTTCAGATATCCCTGCGTTGTGTACGAACTCTCTATAGCACGCAATACCGTCGTCCCAACAGCGCAGATTTTTTTACCCATGTCCTTGGCGCTATTCACAATGAGTTCCGCTTCTTCGGGAATAATGATTTGTTCGGAATCCATTTTGTGTTTGCTCAAATCTTCAACATCGATTTCCCTGAAACTTCCCAACCCAAAATGAACGGTAACTTCAGCAATGTCAATACCTTTGATTTCACATTTTTTCAACAGTTCTCTGCTGAAATGCAGACCGGCAAACGGAGCGGCAACAGCGCCTTCATGTTTTGCGAAGATCGTCTGATAACGGTCTTCGTCGATCGATTCCACTTTTTTACGTACCCAGCGAGGCAAAGGCGTTTCGCCAAGTTTGAACAGTGCAGACTTAAATTCGTTATGATTCCCTTCGAAAAGAAAACGCAGAGTGCGTCCTCTCGATGTCGTATTGTCAATAACCTCAGCTACTAACGAATCGTTATCTCCAAAATAGAGTTTATTTCCTATTCTGATTTTTCTTGCAGGATCAACCAAAACGTCCCACAGACGTTGATCTCTGTTCAACTCTCTCAAAAGAAAGACCTCAATCTCGGCACCGGTCTTTTCCTTATTCCCATACAATCGTGCAGGAAAAACTTTGGTGTTGTTTAATACCAGAACATCTTTTTCATTAAAAAAATGAATCATGTCCTTAAAATGTCCATGTTCCAGCCTTCCCGTCTTTTTCCTAAGAACCATTAAACGAGATTCATCCCTGTTTTTAGAGGGATATTTTGCAATCAACTCCGGTGGGAGTTTAAAATCAAATTGCGATAGTTTCATATTTATTTTTAAAATTTTACACAAAAAAACAACTTTTATACGCAATAAAAGTGAAAATGTTTCATTTCTCGAAAAAAATCTTTTGTAAAAGAAATCGACCAAATCGTTCTTGGGGAAGTTCCAAAAAAA
>JAITKY010000198.1 GCA_031278135.1 Prevotellaceae bacterium
CGTTGTACAGCGAACGGCTTGCCGCACTGCGTCCTGCTATTCACGCTGAATTTTACGACCCAAATACCGGAAACTATTGCGATGGAAATCAGGTGCAACAGGCTTTTGCTGTGATCACCGGCATAGCGAACGACAGTATCCGGACACAAGTCGAGGCTTCTATTGCCAACAACATGCTCAACGAAAAAAAATATTTCGATATGGGCAGTTCGGGATTGACGGTTCTGCTGCACTATCTTGCCGACCGTTCCGAAACAGCAGGCATTACAGCGTCGATTCTCAACAAAACCGAGTTTCCGGGATACGGATATTTCATTGATCAGGGCGAATCGACTTGGCCCGAAGACTGGAAAATCGACGTTCCAAGCAAAATCCATACTTGCTATACAGGTATCGCCGGATGGCTTACCAAAGGTCTTTGCGGTATTCAACCCGACGAAAAGAATGCAGGATACAAACACTTCATCATCAAACCGTTTATTGTAACCGAAGTTGATTTTGCCGAGGCGACGGTGGGTTCTCCTTACGGCGAAATCCTCAGTCGCTGGGAACGGAAGGATAACAAAATCATCCTGTCGGTAACAGTTCCTCCAAACACTTCGGCAACAGTGTATATCCCTGCTTCTCAAACCGGACAAATCACCGAAAACGGCAATCCGTTGAATGTCGCCGAAAATGTCGTTTCGAAAGGCGCCGTCAATGGCTATGCTGTGGTTGAAGTGACGTCGGGGAAATACAAGTTTGCTGCAGAATATGGTAGATGAAATGAAAGTTGCCAGCGAAAGAATGACAGAACAAAGGGTTATACGGTAAAAAGAGCGTCATTTGCATGCCTGTATCAGAATCCCGCTACGTATCCTATCAATCCGGCGATTAGCCCTATTGCTACGGCGATTATTTTCATTTTCACGAAACTTTTTTTGGATTCGGCTAATAGTGGTAATCCCGAATGTCCGTTCTGTACAAGCGAGTTGGCGAGCAGGATACTGAACGGAATGTTGCCTTCGATAAACAGGGATATGAAAACGATGTGCGGTCCCGATTCGGGTATCAGTCCTATAGTCAGGGCTATAAACAGCATTATCAGATGATTGTCGGTTATCCATTCGTCGTAATGAACGAACAGACCGAGCAGATATATGAACAGTAATGAGCCTGAAGTCCATGTAAACACACGAAGCAAATGCTTGTATATCACGTGTTGCAATACATGTTCTTTCAGGAAATGCTCCGTAACCGACAAAACTGTCAAAAACGCCGCCCCTGCAACGAATATAAACAGGATATTCAACCATCTTTCGCTGAAAATATTACCGTGCGAATGAGCCTCGTGATGGTCGTCATGGTCATGGTCGTGGAAATGCTCGTGAATATGTTCATCTATCGATACTTCGTTAGCATGAATACAAGTCATTTCTTCGGCGGAATGTTTGTGTTCGAGCAATCCGAGACCCAAACTCAGCATAAAAACCGCAATTCCCGCCAAAATAGCGGCACGAACTGGCGACAAATGTTTGATATTGTACCATATATTTGATGTTGCCTTTTCGGAATGATGACCGTGTAAAGAATGTATTTCCAGATTGTGGTCGAAATGTTTCGGGACGGTGTTTCGCTTGGACATGAACGCATTGATTACAAATCCGGCGACTATTGCGAGTACGAAAGTCAGCGATTTGATTAACACCGCATATCCCGGCATTGCGGCGAACATCACGAACGTTTCGTCGCCGGTGTCCGAGATCATTGCCGCCACCAATCCACCGAAGTTGAACACGTTGTGCGAAAACAGCGATACGGCTACAAACCCTCCCATACAACCCGGAATCAGTCCCAGTGCGGCGCCCAGCAGCGCCTGTTTTGCCGACGACTTCTGTATGTTGTTGAGTTGTTGTCCCTTTGTTGCGACATTGATGTATTCGATAATCAACATCATAATAATGACTAATCCGGTTATGTAAACAGAATTTTTCAAAATCTCCATTAAATCCAATAACCGGAAATCGTCAAACATCGAGGGTATGATTTTTATTTATTTTTATTTATATCAAATGTATCTTGCGCAAATTCTTTTTCAGTTGAGCGATCCTCTTTGGCGACAATGCTTTTTTATGAATTATTTCTTTGATATTATTGTCGGGTTCGGAGGCTACGGCAGCGGCTTTATACTTTTCGGGGTCGTACAACATTCCTGTACACAGACACATCCGCCGGTTATTTTCCTGCAGGATGCTGTAATTGCGACAACCTTCGCAACCTTTCCAAAACTCGTCGTCGTCGGTGAGTTCCGAAAATGTTACCGGAACATATCCGAGTTCGGAATTTAGTTTCATCACTGCCAAACCGGTTGTGATACTGAATATTTTGGCTTCGGGATACAGTTTTCGCGACAAGTCGAATATTGCACGTTTGATTTTTCGTGCAAGACCTGTGTTTCTGTATTCCGGATCGACAATCAGTCCCGAATTGGCGACAAAGCGTTTATGTTGCCACGATTCGATGTAACTGAATCCAATCAAGCGATCGTTGTCGATGACGACGATCGCTTTTTCTTCTTCCATTTTTTTTGCGATGTACTCGGGCGACCTTTTTGCTATGCCCGTACCGCGTTTCAAAGCCGATTCGTACATGAGGCTGCACACTGTTTCGGCATACCTCACATGCGATTTGTTTGCAACAAGAATTTCTATCATTTTTATTAATTCACACTAATCTATTTGTTCGATTTGATAGCAGCCTGCGCAGCGGCAAGCCTTGCTATCGGCACTCGAAACGGCGAACAACTCACGTAATTCAGCCCTACGGTGTGACAAAATTCCACCGACGAAGGCTCGCCTCCATGTTCCCCACAGATACCGACTTTCAGCAATGGACGCATTGTCCGTCCTTTCAGTGTCGCCATAGAAATTAGTTGTCCGACGCCTTTACGGTCAAGCACTTGGAACGGATCGGTCTTCAATATTCCTTTTTCGAGATATATCGGTAAAAATTTACTGATGTCGTCACGCGAATATCCGTAAGTCAATTGTGTGAGATCGTTAGTTCCGAACGAGAAAAATTCTGCCGATTCGGCGATTCTGTCGGCGGTTAAAGCCGCTCTCGGCACTTCGATCATCGAACCGACCTTGTATTCGATTTTGTCGCCCATTTCGAGGAATACTTTTTCGGCGGTTGTGCGGATGATTTCTTCCTGCGACTTCATTTCGTGCAATATTCCCGTCAAAGGCACCATTATTTCGGGAATGGAATTAATGCCTTTACTTTTTAATGTCAAGACAGCCTGCAATATGGCTCTTGTCTGCATTTCGGTTATTTCGGGATATGTGTTTGCGAGCCGGCACCCGCGATGTCCGAGCATGGGATTGGTTTCGTGCAATGAATCAACTTTTTGACGGATAATTTCGGTCGGCACTTTCATCACTTTCGACATTTCTTCCTGTCCTTTGACGTCGTGGGGCAAAAATTCGTGCAACGGCGGGTCTAACAGTCTTACAATTACGGGAAGGTCGTGCATCACCGCAAATATTTCCTCGAAATCTTTTTGTTGCAACGGCAAAAGTTTATCGAGCGCCCGGCGTCTTGCTTCGGTATCTTCGGCAAGAATCATTTCCCTCATGGGTACGATTTTGTCTTCTTTAAAGAACATGTGTTCCGTGCGGCATAATCCGATACCGTCGGCGCCAAATTTCCGTGCTATAGCGGCGTCTTCGGGTGTATCGGCATTGGCGCGTACCTGTAAGTGAGCGTATTTTTCGGACAGTTTCATCAGTTTGTTGAAGTCGCTGCTCAACTCGGCGTCTTTGGTTTTCACTTTACCTTCGTAAATTTCACCGGTCGAGCCGTTTAACGAAATCCATGCGCCTTCGTGATATGTTATTCCGTTGACAGTCATGCTGCGCTGTTTGTAGTCGATTTTCAGCGCCGATGCTCCCGACACGCAACATTTGCCCATTCCGCGTGCTACAACGGCTGCATGCGAGGTCATTCCTCCGCGTGCTGTGAGTATTCCCTGCGCAACGGTCATGCCTCTAAGGTCTTCGGGCGATGTTTCGATACGCACTAAAATCAATTTTGCGTTGCTGTCTTTTTCGTACCACTGTTCGGCGCTTTCGGCAAAGAAAACAATCTGTCCTGTAGCGGCTCCGGGCGAGGCGGGCAATCCTTTCGTAAGTGTTTTGGCTTTGACCAGTTCGTCCGAATCGAAGACGGGATGTAACAGTTCGTCGATTTTTTCGGGTTCGATTCTCAATACGGCTTCATCTTCTTTCAAGATTCCGCTATCGAGCATCTCCATAGCGATTCTTACGGCTGCGGCGCCTGCCCGTTTGGCGTTACGAGTTTGCAACATCCACAGTTTTCCGTCCTGAACGGTAAACTCCAAATCCTGCATGTCGCGGTAATGGTTTTCGAGTTTTTGCTGTAACTCCATCAGGTCGTTATACACTTCCGGCATTGTTTCTTCGAGCGAAGGCGCTTCGATTTTCCGTTTTTCTTCGGATATGCCCTGAAGTTTTGCCCAGCGACGCGAACCTTCCAAAGTGATTTGTTGCGGCGTGCGTATACCTGCTACGACGTCTTCACCCTGCGCGTTAATAAGATATTCGCCGTTGAAAATATTTTCGCCCGTAGAGGAGTCACGTGTAAATGCTACTCCTGTCGCCGACCTGTCGCCCATATTGCCGAATACCATAGATTGCACATTGACTGCCGTTCCCCATTCCTGAGGTATTTTGTTCAGTTTGCGGTAAAGGATTGCACGGTCGTTCATCCAACTGTCGAAAACTGCCATCATCGCTCCCCACAACTGCTGCCACGGGTCGGTGGGAAAATCGTTGCCGGTCTTCTCTTTGACTGTCGTTTTAAAGCGTTTTACGAGTTCTTTCATGTCGTCAGCCGAAAGTTCTGTATCGAGCGTTACATTCTTTTCTTTTTTCATTTCGTCGATAATTTCTTCGAACGGGTCATGCGCTTCTTTGCTTTCGGGTTTCATGCCAAGAACTACGTCGCCATACATCTGTACAAACCGGCGGTACGAATCCCATGCGAATCGTGGATTACCACTTTTCGCTGCTATCACTTCCACCGCTTCGTCGTTCAATCCAAGATTCAGGATTGTGTCCATCATTCCTGGCATCGAAGCTCTCGCCCCCGAACGAACGGAGACAAGTAACGGATTACTGTTATCGGCAAACTTCGGACCATTCACAGCTGCTTCGACTCTGTGCATCGCCGCCGTTACTTCATCATAAATGGTCTCGATAATCTTATCTTTGCCGTGTATAAAATATTCATTACAGACTTCCGTCGTAATGGTGAATCCGGGGGGCACCGGCACCCCAATCAGATTCATTTCCGCAAGATTTGCTCCCTTTCCACCGAGCAATTCTCTCATGCTCTCATTCCCTTCAGCAGTCTTATTACCAAAGAAATAAACGCGTTTTTTTTGTTCCATAATCAATCGTTTTCTCTAAAATCAGAATTATAAATCGGCTGCAAAGATACATCTTATATTTAATATGCAAAATCGATATTAAATATTATTTGTACTTTCGCGCTTTATTTTAAATGAAAAAATATGAATAAAAGAATATTGGTAACAGGAGGAGCTGGTTTTATAGGCTCTCATTTATGCGCACGGTTATTGTCTGAAAATAACGAAGTTATTTGTCTTGACAATTATTTTACAGGTTCAAAATCAAATATCATTGATTTGCTTAGGAATCCCGGATTCGAGATTGTGAGACACGACATTATCAATCCCTACAATATCGAAGTTGATGAAATTTATAATCTGGCATGTCCGGCTTCACCCATTCATTATCAGTATAATCCTATCAAAACTATCAAAACTTCGGTTATGGGAGCAATCAATATGCTTGGGTTGGCTAAACGTGTTGATGCAAAGATATTGCAGGCATCAACCAGCGAAGTTTATGGCGACCCTAATGTACATCCGCAAAAAGAAAATTATTGGGGACATGTCAATCCCATCGGAATACGTTCGTGCTACGACGAAGGAAAACGTTGCGCCGAAACGTTGTTTATGGACTATCATCGACAAAATAAGGTGAAAATAAAAATTATACGTATTTTCAATACTTATGGTCCCAATATGAATCCCGACGACGGAAGAGTTGTGTCGAACTTTATTGTCCAGGCGCTTAAAGGTGAGGATATCACTATTTACGGCGATGGCTCTCAAACTCGGAGTTTTCAGTATATCGATGATTTGATCGAAGGAATGATACGGACAATGAATACTAGCGCTTCGTTCACAGGACCGGTAAATCTCGGAAATCCCGACGAATTTTCGATACTGGAACTTGCTGAAAAAATAATTAGCCTGACAAAATCAAAATCGAAAATAGTGCACTGCTCGCTCCCTTCCGACGACCCAAAACAACGCCAACCGGATATCAGTCTGGCAAAAGAAGTACTAAACTGGTCGCCGAAAATCAAATTAGACGAAGGTCTGGTAAAAACTATCAAATATTTCAAAAACAAAATGTGAAAAATTTGAATTTAATTAAAAATAATCGCATTCC
>JAITKY010000168.1 GCA_031278135.1 Prevotellaceae bacterium
GAGTTTGATTAAATTTGCTAAAAAATGTTATAAGCAGAATATGAGCCTTAAAGAGATTGCCGATTTTCTTGAGATTAGTGAAGAAGAGGTCTATAATCTGTTGGATAATTAAGTAATAATAAATTATAACGAATGAATAAATTATTTTTAGCTATTATGGCTATTGGAATTGTTGTTTTGCACTCCTGTACAAACAACGATGGTTACTACAAGACAGGCGATGTTATCAACTTGCATCGTCATACTGTTGGGAACGGAATCGCTATTGTTTTTATCGGCGACGGTTTCGACAGGGAAGACTGCCAGAAAGGCGGTGTTTATGAGGATAATTGTCGGAAATTAGCGGAAGTTTTTCTGTCGTTGCCTGTTATCCGTGATTTTAAGGATTATTTCGATATCAGCCTCCGTGTGGATGTATCCAACGAACGGGGCGTTCGCAATTGTGTCGATAATCCTGACAAATGTCCGGATAATGCATACGGTTCCGGTCATCCGGATCTCAAATGGAACAAAATCCGCAGTAATGCTACATTGGCAGCCGGCAAAAACGACCGTTCGGTTATCTTTGTAGGTAACGGAATGATTGGCGGCTATGCTATGGGAGATGTGGCAGTCTATTCGGCAAGCGAAGATCACAAACTTTACTGGATGATGCACGAATTTGTGGGACATATCATCGGACGGATGCCCGACATGTATGTTGAAGATGGTCAGGGTCATGTGGATGCTTCCGTAAAAACTACTATCGACAATCAGCATCTCGTCGGTGAACTGTCGATGCTCGACTGGCGCAGTCAGCCCGACAGCGTATTTTGGAAAGACTTTATCGGTCGCGAAGGCTACGAAAAAGTAGGCATATATCCATCGGGATGGTATGGAATCGTGTTCGGCGAACTCTTCACATGCGAACCGCACAACAGCACGGTGATGTGTAATCACATCGCTGCCTATTTTACTGTTATGGAACGGTATCAACTGTGGCGACAGATACAAACTCGCGCAGGATTTCCGGCAACACTCGACAAGTTTATCGAGTACGACGTCGTTAATTTGAAGGAGACAGACTGGTCGTGGGCACCATACAAATCGCTGGACTGGACTGACGAGCGAATCTGGACAGGAAAATAACGCTATTAAACCTTTTTATGAAGTAATCATACAGCCGGAACGGAATTATTTTTCGTTCCGGCTGTGTGTTTTATTATGCCCCTGCATCGTTAGTTACCAAAATATTATGTTGCCTTTTTTTCCCAACGCATTAAAATATTCGTCCAATAATAAAATTTTGACGTATATTTGCCGCCGGAACAAATATAAATTTTATTGAAAAATGTTTAGTAAAGTACAAGTTTCTGATAGAATATTTTGGTTAGGAGTAAACGACCGCAGAAAAAACCTGTTCGAGAACATCTGGCCACTGCCCGAAGGTGTATGTTATAATTCGTATCTCATTGCCGATGAAAAAACAGCTCTAGTCGATACCGTTGATTTCTGCGCAGGACAGAGTTTCCTCGACACTGTCGAGAAATATCTCAACGGAAAACCACTGGATTATTTAATTGTTAATCATATGGAACTCGATCATACGGGCGAGGTTGCCGGATTACTGAAAAAATATTCTGATATTAAAGTCGTTGGAAATGTAAATACGAAAAGGATTTTCGAATCGTATTTCGGTGCAGTATCCAACTTTCTGGATGTCGGCAAAGGAGAGACAATCGACCTCGGACATCACAAACTTCGTTTCGTTATGACACCCTGGATTCACTGGCCCGAAACAATGATGACTTACGACGAAACAGAAAAAATTCTGTTTACAGGCGACGCATTCGGGACTTTCGGAACACTGAACGGCGGAATCTTCGACGACGAAATCGATTTTAACGCATACGAAGGCGAAGCGCTTAGATATTATTCCAACATCGTCGGGAAATATTCGGGGATGGTGCAGAAAGCCTTTGCAAAACTCGCCGGCATCGAAATCAGGTGTATCTGTTCTACACATGGTCCTGTCTGGCGGAGCAATCCCGAAACAATCATCAACCTGTACGACAAATGGAGCAAATACGAAGCAGACGAGGGCGTTGTCATCATTTTTGCCTCAATGTACGGGAACACCGAACACGTATCCGATTATATCGCACGCAGAATCGCAGAAGCCGGCGTCAAAAACATCAAAGTGCATGATGTCTCAAAAACTCACATTTCGTACCTGATACGCGATATCTGGAAATACAGAGGCGTAATTTTGGGAAGTTGTTCATACAATTCGGAAATGTTTCCTCAAATGGAGCATCTTTGCCGCGAACTTCTGCATGCTTCTGTACAAAACAAAAAGTTAGGCGTTTTCGGGACATTCAGTTGGAACGGGGGAGGAGTGAAAAATCTCCTTAAATTCGCCGAAGATATAAAATGGGAACAGGTATCCGGTTCGATAGAATTCAAAGGAATACCTGCCGGAGACGATTATTCGAAATGCGACGCTATGGCTGCTGCAATGGCGCAAAAGGTAAAAAATCAATAGATATGTATCGAAAGTTAACAGATTATGAAATAGAAGTTTTGACAGGGCAAATGTGTACCTGCGACGATTGGAGTAAAGTAGAAACGGTCGAAAATTTCAGTCCCGAATATATCCGGCACAGTCATTTTTCGGGCAATATCCGTTTGGGACTGTTTGAGGATGAAGTCGAATTTTTTGGAGGCGTAAAGAAACATACCGGCATTTTCGATGCTTCACTCCACAATTGCACGATAGGAAATAATGTGTATATCGGACAAATACGTAATTATATAGCAAATTACATTATCGCCGACAATGTTGTCATTGAGAATGTCGGGATGCTGGCAGTCGATGGCGTCAACAGTTTTGGTAACGGAACTCCGGTGAGCGTTCTTAATGAAACAGGAGGTCGTGAAGTGCCAATATACGATTATTTATCAGCTCATATAGCGTATATTCTTGCCCTCTACAGGCACCGGACAGCCGTTATCGACAGGATAAGCGGCATGATCGACGAATACGCATGTTCGGCGTCGTCGGACAGGGGCTCGATAGGCGAACATACATGGCTTATCAACTGTCACACATTGCGGAATGTCAGGATAGGCGCTTATGCACGGCTCGAAGGTGTATATCGTCTTTTCAACGGGACAGTAAACAGCAACAAAGATGCGCCAACGTATTTCGGGACAGGTGTTATTGCCGAAAATTTCATTGCCTGCACAGGCTCGGAAGTGTCGCACGGCGTCGAAGTTTTTCACACGTTTATCGGACAGGGCTGTATTTTGAGCAAACAGTATTCCGCCGAACATTCCCTGTTCTTTGCAAACTGTCAGGGCTTGCACGGCGAGGCTTGCGCAATTTTTGCAGGACCATATACCGTCACACATCACAAATCGACGCTTCTGATAGCCGGTTATTATTCGTTTCTGAATGCCGGCAGCGGATCGAACCAAAGTAATCACATGTACAAGTTAGGACCTATTCATCAAGGCATTATAGAGCGGGGATCGAAAACTACAAGCGATTCGTATATCCTCTGGCCTGCCAAAATCGGACCTTTCACGCTGGTTATGGGCAGGCATTACAAAAATTCGGATACATCGGATATTCCTTTTTCGTATCTGATAGAAAGTAACGACGACAGCGTACTTGTTCCGGGAGTAAATCTGCGGAGTGTGGGTACGATACGCGACGCTCAAAAGTGGCCCAAACGCGACCGTCGCACCGATCCGCACAGGCTCGACTATATTAATTTCAACCTGCTCAGTCCATTTACCGTTCACCGGATGATAAAAGCAATAGACATACTGCAAATGCTGAAAAAAATATCGGGCGAAACATCCGGCTTCTACTCATATCAAAGCGCAAAAATCAAACCCCATTCTCTTGAAAACGGTTTGAAACTCTACGAAATGGCTATCAACAAATTTCTGGGCAATTCGCTTATCAAACGATTGGAAGGCGAGCGTTTCGAAAACGACGAGGCAATCCGTAAACGGTTGTTGCCCGATACTCACGCCGGTACGGGCGAATGGCTCGACTTGGCAGGATTGATTGTTCCCAAAAGCGAAGTCGAACGGTTGCTGTCGGATATCGAAACAGGAATCGTAAATTCGCTCGACGCTATCGCCGAAACATTTACCGAAATGCATCGCAATTACTATACTTATGAATGGACGTGGGCTATCGACAAAATACAGCAACGCTTCGGAAAAGATATCGACGAGTTTACTGCCGGCGACGTGATCAATATCGTGACTGTGTGGAAAGAAAGCGTAGTAGCGCTCGACCGTCTGCTGTACGACGACGCACAGAAAGAATTTAAACTTGGTGCTAAAACCGGATTCGGAATCGACGGCGGCGAATCCGACCGTAATCTCGATTTCGAACGTGTGAGAGGCGAATTTGAACAGAATGCGTTCGTCAAAGAAACAATCGACCATATTCGCCGAAAAACGGAACTCGGCGACGAATTGATTGAACGAATGAAATTTTAATGTGAAATTATTAATGATTATATTTATGAAAACAAGTAAATTTGTATTGACAGGACTGTTCGGATTACTGCTTGCCGGCTGTTCGGGCGAAAACCGGAAAGAAAGAATAGCGTTAGATTATTCATTGCCCGCAAGCGAGTATAAAACGAGATTGCAGGCAAGCGACCCAAACACATGGCGACCTGTTACAGTTAAAACAACGACGCCAACCGGAGGCGTCACTCTTGCCGGAAACGGTTTATTCAAACCGGCAATGGAGTTGAATGTCGCCTATTTGCTTAATTCTTTTTCGGTGAATCATCTGTTGGAACCTTTCCGTATCAGGGCGGGCAAGGATGTCGTGCCCGATTCTGTTCCGCAGGTAGGATTTTGGGATACCGAACTGAGAGGTTCGAATGCCGGTCGTTTTTTGATGGGCGCCGGCAATACGTTACGGTGGATCGAATATCCCGAATTGAGAGAGCGGGTAAATGAACTGATTGACGGTATCGAAGACTGTAGCAAACCGAACGGGTACATTTTGCCTTATCATCCCGACAGCGCACGCAGCGAAGAACCAAACTACGCCCGAGCATGGCTGACGCATGGATTGATCGAAGCTGCTGTCGCTGGAAACCCCAAAGCATATGGCTTGTTGCGTGGACATGCCGACTGGTTTAACAAATGGAACGACATGCATCCTAAACTGCTGTACTGGACGTATAACAATCATCAAGGACACATCGCCGGCACACGTACTTACCTGTCGCCTGTCGGAATACCGGAAGATTTGCAAGTATCCGAAAAATATTACGTATGCGACTGGTGGATCGACGGACTTGCCGCTCAGGACGACGAAGCCGTATGGAGATATCCTCTCCAAAATCCGCACAGTTATCTGATAACAAGTTTCGAAGCTTATTTGGATCATTATTTTGCTACCGGCAATAAAACTTTTTTGGATGCTATGCTCGGCGCATGGCAATTGATTCACAACAAATGGGAACATGTCGGAGGAAGCATTGCAATATGTGAAAGTAAGTGGACAACAGACGAACATGGACATCGCAGTCAGACAGGTGCCGACCATGCGCATCCTCCATGCTCGTACTACCTGACATCGTACGGGCATACTGGCGAAACATGCGGCAGCGTGTTCTGGATAAAGTTCAATCAACGTCTTCACCACCTGTTTCCCGCCGAAGAAAAGTATGTCGCCGAAATCGAAAAATCGATCTATAACGTTATTCTGGCTAATCAGACCGATAAGGGACATATTCGCTATCATGCCAAAATGCAGGGCAAAAAAGAAAATCCGCGTTCGGCAGCAAACACTTGCTGCGAAGGACAGGGAACACGTCTTCTGGGTTCGTTGCCGGAATATATCTATTCGATTGCTCCCGACGGGCTGTATGTCAATCTTTACGAACCATCGTCGATCAATTGGAAAATAAAAGAGCAGGATGTCAGTCTTACGCTTGATGGTAATTTTCCGTTTCAACCGGAAGTCAGTCTGAAAGTATCTGTTTCGTCGCCTGTGAAGATGAATCTGAGGGTGCGAATCCCGTCGTGGACAACGCAAAAGGTCGATATCTCCGTGAACGGCAAAAAATATGCTACAGGCAAACCCGGCAAGTACGCCGAACTTTCACGTAAATGGGAAAACGGCGATAGGGTCGATTTTACACTGCCTTTCGATTACCGTGTTACACAATACAATGGCGTCGATACTGTCGCCGGTTATGAGCGTTACGCCGTCGAATACGGACCTATTCTTCTGGCAGCGACTGGCGGCGACAAGGCACCTCACGAAATCGAAATGTCTAATTTCGAAGAATGGCTGATTCCCGACAAGTCCCGACCATTGCATTTTTCAGTCGCAGGCGATACTTTGCTTACTTTCATGCCATACTGGATGATTTCGAATCAGGTGTTTTCTACGTTTCCGATCGTGAAAAATAAGTGAAATAAAAGTGTATAACTTTTTTCAGGACATGACAGCCTTTTTGCTTCTCACAATTATTAGACCAATGAAAGTATAATATAATGTTTATTATCTTATTAATCTGTTATATCTTGTGAAAAATAGCGTCGCAAAAAAAAGATTTAGTCTGTTTTACAAAATAAATTATCATGTTATAAATATTTTATATCTTTGTATCTGTGAACGACAATTTGTATTCGACGTGATATATTGAAAATAAGGGCGATATTGATGTTTTCACAGTTTGATAAGGTTCTTAAAAGAAGAAAACGGGATTTTCGACAATGTGGAAACCAGAGGAAAAGGTTGGAAAGATAATAAATGAAGCATACAAATTAAAAAACGGATAATTATGGATAAAGAAATTTCAGTTTACAAACGAGTGTTACAGCATTTGACTGTTTCGCAGAATGTGCGGATTTTGCACGCTATTCATAAAAATATTCAACCTTATGCGGTTAAAGTATCAAATATTCAGCCTGTGTTTGAGACCTTTGGCCTCAAATTTTTGAGTTTTGGCGACTTTTTAAAGAAAGATGCAAAAACGTTCGAAACAGAAGAAATTGTTAATCCCGTTAAGCGAAGAAGAAAAACTGTCATAGCAAGTCAAGTATTATCGACCTTATCAACGGAGAAATTCAACAGGCAATTG
>JAITKY010000199.1 GCA_031278135.1 Prevotellaceae bacterium
GAACGAAGCATCGAGGTGAACAGACAAAATTGATATAGCGCCTCAAAAAAAGATTTAGCCAATTGTTAAATAAATTTTTAAGTCTAAAAAATTTAAGTAATTTTGGCGATTATTTTTCGATATGGAATTAAAAAAATGGACAGATATGATACAAATAATCAATAGAATAAAGTTCCTGAGATACGGAATGGTTTTGTTTATTTTTTGCCCCTGTTACCTGTACGCTCAGGAGATAAATACAAAAGCGTTGTTCAGCATTCCTGAAGAAACAGTTCAAAAAGAAACGGCTCAAAAAGCCGTTATCAGCACTACGAATCCGGATGCAACGACTACGGACAACCGCCAGAACAAAACTACGGTGAATATACCTTCGGGTATGGATACATCTTCGATGATATGGCTTATTCAGAAGGCATTATACGACACTACCGGAATTATTTTATTTAATGAAGAAGAACTTCCGCCGGCAGACATGCCCGATTCGGTTTACATCCGCAGGCTTGCTGCCATGCCATCGATTATATCTTTGCCGTACAACGATATTGTACGAAATTACATCGTCTATTACATGCAAAAACATCCGCGACATTCGGCAAAAATGTTGGGTTTGGCGGAATATTATCTCCCTGTGTTTGAGGAAATACTTGACGCATATAATATTCCTTTAGAGATGAAAGTGTTACCCATAATCGAATCGGCATTGAATCCTGTGGCGGTTTCGAGGGTGGGCGCTACGGGAATGTGGCAGTTTATATTGACAACAGGACGACGGTATGGATTGACTGTCAATACTTACGTGGACGAACGTCGTGATCCGATAGCATCGACTTATGCCGCCGCAAAATATTTAACTGCCTTATACGCAATGTTTGAGGACTGGACGCTTGCTCTTGCCGCATACAACTGTGGCGAAGGCAATGTACTTAAAGCGATAACACGGGCAGGCGGTAAACAGGATTATTGGGAAATATATCCATATTTACCTAAAGAAACAAGAAATTACGTACCTTTGTTTATCGCCGCCAATTATGCAATCACTTACTACAAAGAACATCGGCTTATTCCTGAACCTGTTGATGTTCCTGTTCGTGCAGATACTTTTATGATTAATTCAAAACTGCATTTTGAGCAGATAGCCAATACAATAAACATCCCGATATCTCAACTGAGAAAATTGAACCCACAGTATAAAAGAGACATAATTCCTGGAAACGAAAGACCTTACGAACTCCGGATACCTTCGGAATATACCGACGATTTTATCGAAAACGAAAGAAAAATATACGGACACAACGAAGCGAAATACTTCAATCCCAACATAGTCGTCAATCCGACGACCGCTCCCAAAAGCAATAAATCTGCGACGAGCCGTTCCTCCGACGTATCCGGTTCGCAGACGATAACTCATCAGGTGAAATCGGGTGAAAGTCTGGGTATTATCGCCGGTAAATACAATGTCAAACTGAATGACCTCTATTCGTGGAACAATCTGACGGCGGCGTCCACAATCTATCCCGGACAGAAACTCATGATATACGGCAAGTCGGCGGCGCCAAAACAAACTGAAAATAAAAACGTTAATCCTTCAACGGACAACAAATATCATATTGTCGAAAAGGGCGACAGTTTTTGGTCGATAACGCAAAAATACAATGTCGGTCTGGACAGTTTACTCGAAATCAACAATATGACAAAAAACAGCAAATTATTACCCGGCAAAAAAATTCTTTTGCCATAAAAAAAATATAATAGATTGATTATGAAAGATGTTTTTTTAGGAATCGACCACCCTGCCATTGCAGCAGACGATGTGGAAAAGTTAGTCGGATGGTATTGTGACGTTTTGGGATACGAGGTGTATATCAAAACCGAAAAGCCTGTGTATATGATAATAGCGCCCGACAAGACTTTAATTGAAATCATGCCCAAAGACGAAAATCCACGTCAAAACCGGACGGTCTGTACTCCCGGATTGTCGCATTTAGCGTTAAGAGTCAGCGATATGGATAAAGCGATAGCCGAACTCGACAAATCGGGAGTGAAATGGGAAGGCGCCGAATTTGAAGCAGTCGGAGGAGGTCGCATACGTAACTTTCAGGATATCGAAGGAAATATGGTGCAAATAGTTCAAAGAACTGATAAACAGATATTTTTATTGAGCAAATGAGACCATTAATTTTATTGTCGAACGACGACAGTGTGAATGCATCAGGGCTGGAGGCTCTGATTGAGATGCTGTCGCCGTTTGGAGATTTGTTTGTGGTGGCTCCTGATGTTCCTCGTTCGGGAGCCTCTCACGCATTGACGGTTACAACTCCGATAACTGTCGATAAAATTCGGGAATCGGAAAGGTTGGCGGTTTATTCCTGTTCGGGGACGCCAACCGACTGTGTGAAAGTCGCAATGAGTTGCCTGCTTCCCCGTCAGCCCGATTTGATGGTTTCGGGAATCAATCATGGCTCAAACTCTTCGGTGAGTGTGATTTATTCGGGAACAATGGGCGCGGCTCTCGAAGCTGCAATGCTGGGAATGCCATCGATCGGTTTTTCGTTATGCGACCATTCATTGGACGCCGATTTCTCTGCATCAATACGATACGGAAAGGTTATCGTGCAAGAAGTCATGACAAACGGAATGCCAAAAGGCATCACTTTAAATGTGAATATTCCGGCTTTGCCGTTCGCCAAAATAAAGGGCATAAGGATATGTCGCCAAAACAAAGGTATGTGGAACGAGGATTTCATCATGAAACCCGACCCTGTGACAGGCGAAAAACTGTATTGGCTCACAGGATATTATCACAATGAAGAAGCGGGAGCGGAAGGAACCGACGAAACGGCGCTTAGCAATGGCTATATCTCAATCGTTCCCACGCATTTCGACATGACGGCATACGAGGTTATCGGTGAAATGAAACGGTTCGAAAAATTATATAACAATACGGTTTAATGATTTTACGCATTGTAAAATATGTTGTTACGATACTGTCGGGATGTGCAGTTTTTGTCGGTTGCGGCGATTCCGGCAGTAATTTCGCCGTGCGGAATATCGAAAATATTTCTCGAATCGAATTGATCGACAGCAACAATCATATTGTGCTTTCGAAAACGGGAGAAAACGGATGGCTTGTTTCGTCGTTCAAAGCAAATATGCAGAATATCTCGAACTTAAAGACGATACTTTCCGGCGTCGAAGTCCGGTATCCGCTTCCAAAGATGTATGATTCAATGTATTCAAATCGAAAGATTATCGACGAAGGAATCCGTGTAAGGGTATTCGAAGAAAAAAAAATCGTAAGAGACTGTTATCTACTCATTACCAACAACGAAGGTGTTGAGGTAATCGGCTTGACAGACGAAAAACAAAAACCGTACATTCTGGAACTGTCGGGAAAAGATATTGACTTTGGCGATTATATTGTTACCGAATCCGCTTTCTGGGAAAATAATGTTCTTTTTTCGTACGATGCCGGACAAATAAAATATTTGAAAATCGAAAACAACGAAGTCCCAAACAGTTCATTTTCAATTGAAATCACCGACAGCATATCCTTATTCGACGCTGACAGCAAAAATCATCCGTTCGACAAATTCAAAATGGATGCTTATTTGAGTTATTTCAACAATATTTCGTTCGAAAGTAATCTGAACATTCCGGATGACGAAAAGCAAAAAATCATCTCAACAACGCCATTGTATATCATGACTATAACAAGTGTCACCGGCAGTCTGACCTGTCTTATCAATCCAATAAGCGACAATAATCTTGACGATTATGGCAATCCGCTTGTTTACAACAGGGATTTTTTCTATTTGATTGTTCCTCAAAAGAATCTTTTCGCCAAAGCCGCATGGCTCGAATTCGATATTCTGCTCGAAGAAATAAGTTATTTTTTGACGAAGTAACGAACAACAACAATGCCGACTGGCAAAGCGAGCAGGGGTAAACACGTGAAAACAATCTGCATGGTATAATCATTTTGCTTATTAAAGGTAACTTTCCCTTCGTGCAATTTCATTGTCGTGTTTTCTATCCGAGTTTCTACCGTTACATCCTCAAAAATGGACTCATCCCAATTGTCTTTCACATTTTTTTGTAAGTCAGCACGGCTATACGGTGTTTCTCCCAAATGCGTTTGAAGGATGCAGGACTATAGCCTTCACGATCAAAGACAAGTGTGAAAAGCGGATATTCAGGTTTATTTGCCATCTTTTCCT